>RGAU01000100.1 GCA_009919975.1 Gammaproteobacteria bacterium | reverse complement strand
GTTGAAACCCTCGAGCTTAAGCTGGGTGAGGCCATTCTGGGCGAAACGCCGAAGCTCAACCGCGGCATTGCGATTGTCCAGGTCATCTCCGTGGTGTCTCCGCTGCTGGGTCTCCTCGGTACGGTTATCGGGATGATCCTGACCTTCCAGGCCATCACCCTGTTCGGTACCGGTGATCCGAAGACCATGGCCGGTGGTATCTCCACCGCGTTGATGACCACCGTACTCGGCCTCTGTGCGGCTATCCCGACCGTGCTCATGCACGCAGTGGTTAGCGGTCGCGCCAAGTCGGTGATCCACGTTCTGGAAGAGCAGAGCGCGGGCATCATCGCCAAGCACGCGGAGCAATCGGGTAAGTCGCTAGGTTAAGCCCATGTTTAACGAAGCGTACTACGCGATCATTACCTTTATGGAACGGGGCGGCCCTGTGCTGCCCCTGATCGCGGCGCTCACTTTTGCGATGTGGACGATGATCTTTGAACGGTTCTGGTTCTTCCGGACTGAATTCAAAACCATCGTCGACAGCACCATCCAAGAGTGGGAAGGTCGCGAAGAGCGTCGGTCCTGGTCGGCCCACGCGATACGGGAAGCAATGATTTCCCAGGCCTCGGAGAAAATCCGCGGCACCCTTCCGCTCATCCAAACCTGCGTGGCGCTCGCGCCGCTCCTCGGTTTGATGGGCACGGTGACCGGCATGGTTGCGGTCTTCGATGCCATGGCTACGCAGGGCGGTAACGCTCGGTCCATGGCTTCCGGGGTTTCCATGGCCACCATCCCGACGATGGCAGGCATGGTCGCGTCCCTATCTGGGGTGCTCGCGACCACGTTCCTGCAGGGCAAGGTGGACCGGGAGACGGAACTCTTCGAAGACCATCTCACGATGGATCACTAAGGCCAGCTTGGGAGCCAACGATGCGTAGGTCCATGGCAAGATTTTCTGGCCGCGAAGAGAAGAGCGAGATCAACCTCACGCCCATGCTGGACGTGGTGTTTATTATGCTCATCTTCTTCATCGTGACGGCCACCTTCATTAAGGAGCCTGGGACGGACATCCTCCGCCCCGAAGCTCTGACCGCTGAGGTCAAGCCCACCGTGAGCGTATTGGTGGGTATCAATGCTGCGAACGAGATTTGGATCGATAAGAAGCGCGTAGACGTGCGTTCGGTTCGGGCCAACCTCGAGCGTCTCATCGCCGAGAACCCGAAAGGGGGCTTGGTGGTGCAGGCCGACGCAGGGGCTAAGAACGAACTGCTGATGGAAGTGCTTAACGCCGCGCGCGGCGCAGGCATTCAGCAGGTCGCTGTGGCTACGGAGGATTAAGGATGATTCAACGCTATCTGTTAGGCGTTGGCCTTGGCGCCGTAGTGACCTTTGGCCTCTTCTACCTGATGCAGTGGCTGATCCATACCGATGGGTCTGCCCTCACCGACGGCCCGGATGGGCGGGTGCTGGATTTCGTTCGCGTGGAGCAGGAAGAAGAGCTCCAGGTGAAGAATCGTAAGCCCAAGCCGCCGCCGCCGCCGGATGAGCCGCCGCCGGACGCTCCCGATCCCACCTTCGATTCCACCGTGGAAGCGATTGGGGTCGATATGGGCAGCATCGGTATGGATGCAAACCTCGAGATCAGTGGCGATGGTGGCTTCACCGCTGATGGGGAATACCTGCCCATCGTGAAGGTGGCGCCGGTGTATCCCCGCCGCGCGCTTACCCGAGGCATCGAAGGCTACGTGTTGCTCGAATTCACGGTGACGAAGCTGGGGACGGTGGAAAACCCCGTGGTGGTGGAAGCGGATCCCCCGGGGATCTTCGACCGCGCCGCTCAGCAGGCTGCCCTGAAGTTCAAGTACAAGCCGAAGGTCGTGAACGGCGAGCCCATCGATGTGGCGGGCGTTCGCAACCTCATCACCTTTGAACTGACGGAGTAAGGTGCATGGCTAAGGGTTTGAACCGAGTAATGCGTCCCCTAGCAAAGGGCGTCGCGCTGGTGGTGCTCGGCACCGCCATGCAGGGCATGCTCCCCGAGTCCCTTTCCTCCTCCTTCAGCTTGATCCCGGCAGCGTATGCCGAGGAGGAAAAGAAGCGGGAAACGAGGCGCACGCCGGCCCTGCGGGAAGCGACCTACAAGCGCCTCGCGGAAGCGCAGGAATTGGTGGATTTGAAGGATTACGCGGGCGCCGATCAGGTGCTGGTGGATCTCCTTGAGCGTCGCGGCTTGAACGCCTATGAGATCGCCTCTGCGTACAACATGCGGGCCTTCGTATCCTTCTCTAACGAAGACTACCCCGGGGCCATTGCGGCTTACGAAGGGGTGCTGAGCCAGAGCCCGGAAATTCCGGAAGCGCTGGAGCAATCGGCGCTCTATTCCCTGGGGCAGCTCTACTTCGTGCAAGAGGACTACACCAAGGCCATTAACTACCTGAACCGGTGGTTCGAGGTCACGGAAAATCCCGGGCCCCAGCCTTACATGTTCCTTGCCCAGGCGTACTACCAGCTTGAGCAATACACGAAGGTGCCGGAAATCGTGCAGCAGGCCATGGATGTGGCCGTAGCGCGGGATCAGGAAATCAAGGAGAACTGGTGGCTCCTGTCTCGGGCGGCCTACTACGAGCTTGAGGATTGGAACAACGTCGTCCGCATCCTCGAGATTCTCGTCAGGGACTTCCCGAAAAAGGAGTACTGGATTCAGCTTTCCGGCCTCTACGGTCAGCAGGAGCGCGGTAAGGAACAGATTGCGACGATCTGGACGGCCTATATCCAGGGCCTCCTTGATCAAGAGCGGGAAATCCTGAACGTATCTGGCCTTCTGCTCCAGGAGGAAGTGCCTTACTTCGCGGCGGTCATCCTCTCCGAGTCCATGGACGCGGAGATCGTCGAGCGTAGCTCGAAGAACCTGCAAATGCTGGGGCAGGCCTACCAGCTGGCTCAGGAGAGCGACAAGGCGATTCCGGTGTACAAGGAAGCCGCTCAGAAATCCGATGAAGGGGAGCTTTTCTACCGCCTTGCGCAGCTCTATCTCGATAAGGATCAGTGCAAGAATGCGGTGGAGGCGTCCGACGAGGCCATGAAGAAAGGTGGCATCGACGACAAGCTTGCCGACCTTCAGCTGGTGAAGGGCATGTGCCAGTTCGAACTCAAGGAGTACGCCGCTGCCATCGATTCCTTTAACAAAGGGATCCGGGCAACGGAAGATGAGTCCGATCTGCGCAGCCTGCGGCAGTGGAAGCGTTACGTTGAGGGTGAAAAGGCCCGCGACGACGAGCTGAAGCGCGCCGCTGCTCGCGGCTAGGGGCCTCACGGTCCGATTCTACGGGGGCGCTTCGGCGCCCCCGTTTTCGTTTGGGGGAGCGTTATGAACATCACCTTGCCGGAGGCGCCGAGCCTTCCCGTGGTGGATGAGCAGGGGGCGGCCGCGGGGAGCTTTCCCGTGGGGCGGATTTTCTGCGTGGGCCGAAACTATGGGGACCACGCCCGGGAGATGGGGCACGACCCGGATCTCGAGCCGCCTTTTTTCTTTTCGAAGTTTGCTTCGTCGCTGAGCTTGGGGCCCGATCACGCCCTGCCGGCGTTCTCGGAGGATGTGCACCACGAGGTGGAGCTGGTTTTGGCCCTCGGGTCCCGGCTGGAGAACGCCACCGAGGCCGAGGCCCTAGGGGCCGTGGTGGCTGCGGGGGTGGCCCTGGATTTGACCGCCCGGGACCGGCAGGCCGAAGCGAAGGCCGCGGGCCGACCCTGGCTCGTGGCTAAGGGCTTTGACGGCGCAGCGCCCTGCGGCGTACTGAAGGCCGGCGGCGTTCCGCCGCTGTCGGCGCGCATTGCCCTCACGGTGAACGGGAACCTCCGCCAGGAAGGGGCGCTCGATCAAATGCTTTGGCCGCCAGGCCCGCTCCTAGCGAAGCTCTCGGCGCTCTTTGTGCTTCAGCCCGGAGACTTGATCTTCACGGGCACCCCAGCGGGGGTGGGTCCGCTCCGCGCCGGGGACCGAATTGAGGGTAGAATCGACGGCCTTCCCCCGCTCTTGGGGGTGATCGTTTAGGAGCCCCCATGTTTACGGGAATTGTGCAGGAGCGGGCCCCGGTGGTGTCCTTAACGCCCTTCGACGGCGGCCTGCGGCTGGTGCTGGGTCTTTCCGCGCCGCGGAGAGCGGGGCTCGCCCTGGGCGCGAGCGTCGCGGTGAACGGCACCTGCCTGACCGTGACCGCCGTGAGCGAGGCAGGGGTGGCCTTCGACATCATTCACGAAACCCTCCGGCTCACGAATCTTGGGGCCCTCACGGAGGGCGCAGAGGTTAATGTGGAGCGATCCGCGTCCTTTCAGGATGAGATTGGGGGCCATCGCGTTTCGGGCCACGTTTCGGGAACCACGGTGCTGAAGGCCATTTCCCGGGCCGGGGGGGAGTGGCGGGGGACGATGGCGCTCGATCCCACGTGGTCGGCCTATGTCTTCCATAAGGGCTTTATTGCGCTGGATGGGTGCAGCCTGACCGTGGCTCGACTTGATCGAGAAGCCGGCACCTTTGAGGTGGCGCTGATTCCCGAAACCCTCGAGCGTACCCTCTGGGGCCAGCGGGAAGCGGGGGCCGTCATCAATGTGGAGGTGGATGTGGATACGCAGGCCATTGTGACCACCCTTGGCCGGATCTTGAAAGATCCCGCGCTGCGGGCGCAGCTGCTCGACGGGGAGGGGGTATGACACCGGCCTTTGCCGCGCGCTTGGCTGCGGCCCACGATCGTTTTGATTCCCTGCTCTGCGTGGGCTTGGACCCGGACCCCAAGCGCTTTCCCCGGGGCTTTTCCCCCGATGTGGACGGAATCAAGGCCTTCAATCGCGCCATCATTGACGCGACGGCCGAGCACGTCTGTGCCTTCAAGCCTCAGATTGCCTACTTTGCGGCGCTTGGGGCAGAGGCCGCGCTGGAAGATTGCATTGCCGCCATCCGGGAGCGCGCCCCCCATGCGCTGGTGATTCTTGACGCGAAGCGCGGGGATATCGGCGACACGGCAGCGCTCTACGCCCGGGAAGCCTTTGAGCGCTACGACGCCGACGCGGTCACCGTGAACCCCTATCTGGGGACGGATAGCCTCGAGCCCTTTCTTGCCTACGAGGATCGGGCCACCATCGTGCTCTGCCGCACCTCTAACGCCGGAGGTGGGGAGTTTCAGGCCCAACCCCCGGAGGATCCGCTCTACCTTCGCGTCGCGCGCCGCGCCGCCGAGGATTGGTCCCAGCGGGGCAATGTGATGCTGGTGGCCGGAGCGACCCATCCAGCGGAGCTTGCGGAAATTCGTCGCGCTGCGCCGACCATTCCCCTGCTCGTCCCTGGCGTAGGTGCCCAGGGCGGCGATCCTCAGGCGGTGCTGGAGGCGGGGCTAGATGCTTCGGGCCGAGGGGTGCTGGTGAACAGCTCCCGGGCCATTCTCTATGCCAGCGCCGGGGACGATTTCGCTGAGGCCGCCGGCGCCGCGGCGGCGGAGCTGGCGGCAACGCTTCGGGCCGGCGCAGCGGCCCTTCAATCGTAGCCTTTTCAGGAGGAAAGCATGATCAGCCTAGGGAAATGGATGGCCGTGGGATCGATGGCGCTGGCCAGCTTCAATGCGCAGGCGTCGTCCTGGGCGCTCGATGAGGGCGCTTCGAGCATTCACTTCGTAACCGTGAAGAATGCGGTGATTGCCGAAACCCACGAGTTCCTGGAGTTCTCGGGCGCCGTCGCGGCGGAGGAGGCCGCGGTGACCATCGACCTGGGTTCGGTGGAGACGCTCATTCCGATCCGCAATGAGCGCATGCGGGAGATGCTCTTTGAGGTGGCGAGCTACCCCGAGGCGACCCTCACGGCCCCGGTGGCGCAGACGACCCTAGAGGCCCTGGCGCCGGGGGAGAGCGTCGAGCAGCGATTAAGCGGCACCCTGTCCCTTAAGGGCAGCGCGATTGCCCTGGAATTCTCCGTGCGGATCTCTCGCCAGGGACCGGAGGCCGTGCGCGTGGAATCCCTCGGGCCGGTGATGGTGAGCGCGGAGCAGCTTGGGCTTGCAGCCGGGGTGGAAGCCCTTCGGGCCATTGCGGGGCTCAACAGCATTACCCCCATGGTGCCCGTGAGCTTTAGCCTGCTCTTTAGGGCGCCCTAAGCCTCACCCAGATGGGGCAGTGGTCCGAGGGGCGGTCCATGGCGCGCAGCCCGTGGTCCACCCCGGCGTCCTCAAGGCGCTCCAAGAGCGGCGCGGACAGGAGAATCTGATCGATGCGCAGGCCGCGCTTCGGTTCCGCCTCAAAGCCCCGGGAGCGGTAGTCAAACCAGCTGAGGGCGGCCTCCTCGGTGTCGGGGTAGCGGGCTCGGTAGCTGTCCGTCAGGCCCCAGGCCAGCAGCCGTTCGAACCAGGCTCGCTCTTCCGGGAGAAAGCTGGTCTTCCCCGTGCGTAGCCAGCGCTTCGCGTTCTCCGGGCCGATGCCGACGTCTTCGTCCCGGGGCGCGATGTTCATGTCCCCCATGACCATCACCGCATCGCTGGGTTTGAAGGTGCCTTCGAGGTAGGTCTGAAGATCGGCGTAGAAGGCCGTTTTCGCGGGAAACTTGCTAGGGTGGTCCCGACTTTCCCCCTGGGGAAAATAGCCATTGAGCACCCACAGGCTTTCCGATCCAAAGGGCACGCTCAGGGCAATAAAGCGCCGCTGCGCGTCCTCCCCGTCGCTGGGAAAGCCGTACCGCACTGCCTTCGGCGCAGCCTTGCTCAGGGTGGCTACGCCGTAGTGCCCCTTCTGCCCGAAGAAGGTGACGTGATAGCCCAGGGCCTCCACCGCTTCCCGGGGAAACTGGGGGTCGTCGACCTTGGTTTCCTGGAGGGCAATGATTTCCGGATCGTACTTTTCTACCACTGCCTCGAGCTGGTGGGGCCGTGCCCGCAGGCCGTTGATGTTGAAAGAAACAAAATTCATATCAATGACCTAAGGGGCAAATCGAATAAATTACTTGATGTTTTTCAGCAGCGCCTTGGCGATGATGAGCTGTTGGATTTGGCTCGTGCCCTCATAGAGCCGGAACAGGCGCACATCTCGGTAGAAGCGCTCGATGCCGTATTCCTCCATGTAGCCCGCACCCCCGAAGATCTGTACGGCACGGTCGGCGACTCGGCCCACCATCTCCGTGGCGAAGAGCTTACTGCGGGAGGCGAGGGCCTCGTTGTCCGTGCCCTCATCCCGGCGCCGGGCGGCGTCGAGGACCATGGTACGGGCCGCGTAGGCCTCCGTGGCCGAATCGGCCAGCATGGCCTGCACGAGCTGAAACTCCCCGATGGCTTGGCCGAACTGCTGGCGCTCCGCCGCGTAGCGGGTGGCCTCCTCGATGAGGCGCTGGGCGCAGCCCACGGCCAGGGCACTGATGTGGAGCCGGCCCCGGTCGAGGGTTTTCATGGCGGTGAGGAAGCCCTTGTGGAGGGCCCCTTCGCCCCCGAGGAGGGCGTCGGCGGGAACGAAAACGTCCTCGAAGACGACATCGCATACGTGGGCGCCTTGCTGGCCCATTTTCTTGTCGGCCTTGCCCAGGGATAGGCCCTTGCTGTCCGCCGGGACGAGGAAGGCGGAGACCCCGCGGGAGCCTGGGGCATCCTGGTCCGTGCGGGCAAATACGGTGAACAGCTGGGCGTGGGGCGCATTGGTGATGTAGCGCTTGCGCCCATTGATCACGAAGCCATCCCCCTGGCGATCGGCGCGGGTACGTACCGAGCCCGCATCGGAGCCGGCGTCGGGCTCGGTGAGGGCGAAGGAGCCGATGACCTCGCCGCTGGCCATGCGCGGCAGCCAGTATTCCTTCTGGGCGTCCGTGCCGTCCATCACGAGGCCCTGGGAACCAATGCCGTTGTTGGTACCGATGACGGAGCGGAAGGCCGGGGAGGTCCAGCCCAGTTCCATCACCACCTGGCATTCCTCTTCCGTGTTCAGCCCCAGGCCGCCGTAGGCCTCGGGCACGGTCAGGCCGAAGAGCCCCAGCTCGCGCATCTCCTGCACCACCTCCGCGGGAATGCGGTCCTCCCGTGCCACCTGGGCCTCCAGGGGCACCAGGCGCTCCCGGACAAAGCGGCGAACGGTGGTTTGCAGTTGCTCGAGGGTGCTGGGGTCGAGAGGCATGGCGGGCTCCTTAGGCAGAATCGGGGCGCAGTCTACACCCCTTTGATTGTCAGATCCGTGGTCGTGCTCTAGGCTTCGCCCGTCATTATCCCAGGTACAGCATCGAGGAGAACATTCATGAGCCAGGAGCAGGCTTCAAAGGCAGGGCGGGCGGCGTTCAATTGGGAGGACCCCCTGGGCCTGGAGGCTCAGCTCAGCGAAGAAGAGCGCATGGTCATGGAATCAGCCCGGAGCTACGCCCAGGATAAGCTCCAGCCCCGGGTGCTCGAGGCCTCCCGGAAGGAGCACTTCCACCGGGAAATCATGAATGAGCTTGGGGCCCTGGGCATGCTCGGCTCCACCCTTCCGGAGCGCTACGGCTGCGCCGGTCTGAATTATGTCTGCTATGGCCTCGTGGCCCGGGAAGTGGAGCGGGTGGACTCGGGCTATCGCTCGGCCATGAGTGTGCAGTCCTCCCTCGTGATGCATCCCATTTATGCCTATGGCTCGGAAGCGCAGCGGGAGAAGTACCTGCCCAAGCTGGCCACCGGGGAATGGGTGGGCTGCTTCGGCCTGACCGAGCCGGACCACGGCTCCGATCCGTCCTCCATGGTGACGAATGCCAAGCCCGTAGACGGCGGCTTCATCCTCAATGGGGCGAAGATGTGGATCACCAATTCCCCCATCGCCGATCTCGCCGTGGTGTGGGCGAAGCTGGAGGGCACGATCCGGGGCTTCATCGTTGAGCGGTCCTTCGAGGGCTTCTCTACGCCAAAGATCGAAGGAAA
>RGAU01000099.1 GCA_009919975.1 Gammaproteobacteria bacterium | reverse complement strand
AGCGGAGCCCCGCCTTTTCCGTCTCGAAGACCTCCGGGGTGAGGGTCGCTACCGTCTCCCCATAGCGGGCAAGGAACCCTTCCGTTTCCGCCAGAATCGTCGCCGGGCTGGCCACGGGACTCTGGGCCAGGAAGTAGAGCCCCGGCGTGCTGTGGCGCACAAAGGCCCCGGCGGAAACCACATAGCCGAGCTGGCGCTCCGTGCGCAGGGCATTGAAGTAGGGGGAGGCCAGCATGTGCCCGAGGAGCCCGAAGCGGGCCCGCTCGCCGAGGCTTTGCGTGCGCCCCTGGACGTAGAGCACGAAGGCCGCATCGTCATGATCGATGGTCAGGGCTTGGGCGAGGCGATCCCCCGCTTCCAGCTTGGCTAGCGCCTGGGGGGGCACGGGATTGGCGGGGGCCGTGCCTAGGGCCTCGGTGATCATGACCGCCAGCCGCTCGGCCTCCGCCGAGGTGATGTTGCCGACCATAAGCCCCGTGAGCTTCGGTGCTTCTAGAAGGGGCTTCGCAAAGCCTGCTTTCAGCTGCGCGAGGGTGAGGGACTCGGCCGCCGCCAGGCGGGCCTCTAGGGGATAGGCGTCGTGATCGAGGAGCTGCTGGAGCGCTCGCATACCTTGTTGGTAGGGGCGGTCCTGGCGTTGGTTAGCGAGGCTCTGAAGCAGCCGCGCCTTTTCCCGCTCAAAGGCGGCTTCGCTGGGGTCGGCCGTCGTGAGGCTGCTGAGCACCGCCTCGAGAAGCTCGGGCAGGCGCTCGCTGTAGCCCGCCACCTGCAACTCAAGCCCCGAGGCCGCCGGGCGCAGGGCGAAGCTGAGGCCGGCGAGGCGCGCCGGGTAGGCGTAGCTATTCAGGCTGTCCTCGAGCAGGGCCGCCCAGAGGGCTGCGGCCATCTGCCCCTCGGGGCCGGTGACGGCCCCGCTTTGCACCTTCAGGCGCAGCTCCGCCCGGGGGGCCTTAAAGGCCACCGTGGGGGCATGCCACAGCGTGCCCCAGGGGCCCGAGGCGAGGGCCACGGGCGCTGCCGCCTCCGGGACGTCCATGAGGCTTAGCGCTTCCGGCACGAAGGGGTTCGGGGCCGGCAGGGCTAAGCCCTCGGGGGCGGTGGGGTTCTCCCAGGCCATCCATAGCGCCGGGGAGAGGGGCTCTAACGCGTAATCCACGGCGAAGAAGGGTTCCCGCGCGACCGTCTCCACCTCCGGTGCCGTGAGGGTGAGCTGGAGCTGGTCGGGGCGCAGAGCGGCGAGGATCGATGCAAGGAGCGCCGGATCAAAGCGATCCATCCGCATGCCGCTGCGGAGGATTTCCTCCGGGGGCACTTCCAGAAGCCCTGCGGCAAGCGTGCTCACCGTGTGATAGGCGTCCCGCTGAGGCTGGTAGGCAAAGGCCAGGGCGGCAAGGCGCGCTTGCTCCTCATAGCGCCACTGCTGGGGGCCCTCGGTCTTCAAGCGCTCGATGGTCGCAAAGAGCGTTCCCACCACCTGGGGCCATTGGGCGTAGCCCGCCTCCGTGAGCTCCACGGCAATGGAGAAAAGGGCGTTGTGCTCCCCAAAGGTCGCGGCGCCGGCGCTCAGGCCGTTGATCAGCCCGGCGGCCTTCAGCACCGCATGGGCGCTCCCCTCGCCCTCGTGGCCCAAGAGGTTCGCTAGGTAGGCGCCGGGGGCTTCCGCCTGGTAAGGGTCAAGGGGCGGCAAGGGGAAGGTTAGCTCGAGGCTGCGGCGCTCCTTTACGGGGCGAATCCGCAGAAGGCTCGGCAGCTGATCCTCGGCAAACACCGGCACCTCGGGCTCGTTTATCGCCGTGGAGCGGGCGCGCACGGGGCCAAAGAGGTCCGTGGCCCAGCCCTCGAGGGTGTCAAGGGACTCGGGGGCCAGCAGCACGAGGCGCATGCGATCGGCGGAGTAGTGGGCCTCGTAGAAAGCGAGGAGGGCATCACGGAGGGCGCCGGGCTCGTCATCGGCCAGCGTAGCGAGGCTTCCAATGGTGAAGCGGCTCCCGGGGTGGGCCGGGTTTAGGGCGCGCTTTTGCGTCATGTAGGTGCGCCAGCCATCGTTCTTGAGCTGCATCTGATATTCGCTGTGCACGGCGTTCCGCTCCCGGCTGACGTAGGCGGCGTCGAAGCGCGGGGCGATGAAAAACTGAGCGAAACGATCGAGGCCCTCATAGAAGGCTTCCGGACGGATGGAGAAGAAGTAGTTGGTGTGGTCCAGAGCGGTGTAGGCGTTGCGGTCCCCGCCGTTGCGGCTGATGAAGTCGCCGTAGCCGTCTGGATCCGGGTATTTCTCTGTGCCCAGGAAGAGCATGTGCTCGAGGAAGTGCGCGAGGCCCAGGTGGCTTTCCGGCTCGGCGAAGCTGCCCACGTCTACGGCAAGGGCGGCCGCGGCCTGATCGCTGTCGGGGTCGCTCACCAGGAGCACCTCAAGGCCATTGGGGAGCACCCGGTGTCGGTAGGCCCGGGTATCGATGGCATTCGTCTTGATGACCACCGCCTCCGCCTCCGGCGCCGGGCTCGGGGGCGGGGCGCTGGGGGCGGCGCAGCCAAGGAGCAGCAGAGCAAGCAGGGCGATCAGGGAGCGAAGGGTGGTCATTAACAGCGCCTCTTTTCGGGACGGGAGCAAAGCCTAGTGTACCGACCTTGCAAGAAGAGGTGGGGCGGGAAGCCGTGGGTTCCCGGCCCTCGCCGATGCTAAGGTTTAGGCCATGGAACCCCAGGACCCCAATAACGCCCCAGCGGTGGAGGCCGCGGGCGCCCTTGCGCTCTGGCCAGCTCTGCCGGGGGTGGCCACGGCGTCGGCGCGACAGAAGGTGCTTGCGCTGGCCCAGGCCGCCGCGCGGGAGCCGGTTCTGGCCTGGCCGGCGGCGGTGCCCGTCCCCCGGCGCCGGGCTCTCGAGGTCCATGGGGCGGCCCTGGCGGCCCACCTCGCGGCAGCCCAAGGCGCTCGGGGCGCTCCGCTGTTGGTTCTATTGAATGGGGCCCAGGGCAGCGGCAAGAGCACCTTTGCGGCCCTGCTGACGCACTTCCTGCCAGCCCTCGGCCTGCGCTGCGCGTGCCTGTCGCTTGATGACTTCTATCTGGGAAAGGCCGAGCGGGCGCACCGTGCGGAAACGGTCCATCCTCTTTTTCAGACCCGCGGCGTGCCGGGCACCCACGATATCGACGCCCTAAGGGCGGCGGTGGAAGCCCTTCTGCAGCCCGGGGCGCCCCTGGCCCTGCCCGTGTTTGATAAGGCCCTCGATGACCGGGCGGCGGCCCCGAGGCTTCAGCCGCGGCCCGTGCATTGCCTCATCTTGGAAGGGTGGTGCGTGGGGGCGCCGCCGCCGGACGAAGAGGAGCCCACCGCGCCCCTGAATGCCCTAGAGGCGGAGGCCGATCCCGACGGCCGCTGGCGCGCCGCCGTCGATGAGGCGCTGGCGGGGCCCTACGATGCGCTATTCCGGCGCTTCTCCGGGCTCATTCATCTGCAGGTGCCCAGCTTCGAAAGCGTCTACGCCTTTCGGGAGGCCCAGGAGGCGGCGCTCCGCGCTCGCAGCGACCAGGCCATGACTCCAGAAGCCGTGCGCCGCTTCATCGCCCATTACGAGCGCCTCACCCGGCGCCAGCTACGACGACTGCCCGCGCGAGCCGATTTGGTGCTCCGCCTGGCGCCGGACCATGCCCTGGTGGCCGTGGAGGGGTCCGGAATTCAGGGATGATTCAGCGCTTAATCCCCATGCTTTAGGCTGGTTCGATGAGCGAGTGCCTCGCACTCAAGGAAACGCTGCGCCATGATCCGCGCCCTCTCCCCCACCCTCTGGCTGGCCCTTGCCCTTTTGCTCTGGGGCCTGTGCTTTCAAAGCGCCTTCGCCGTAGCCGCGGAGGGCCTGCGCAGCGACTTCGCCACCGCCACGCGCCAAGTGCAGCGGCGCTATGGGGGCCAGGTCATCGCCGTGGCGCCGATCCCGGAAGCCGAGGGCGCGGTGAAGGTGAAGGTGCTTTTGGACGACGGTCGGGTTAAAACCCTCGTGGTGGATGCCCAATCCGGGGAGATCCTAGATACGCGGGGAGCGCGCCGCTGATGCGAATCTTGATCGTCGAAGATGATCCCACCCTGGCGAATCAGCTTCGCGGGCACCTCGAGCAGGAAGGGCTGGTGGTGGAGCACGCAAGCGATGGGCGGGAAGGGCTCTACATGGCTCAGGAACTCCCCTACGACGCCGCTATCGTCGATCTTGGCCTGCCTGAACTCGATGGCCTGGGGCTGATCAAGGCGCTCCGGGAAGGGGAGAATCGCGTGCCCGTGCTGATTCTCACGGCCCGGGATGGGTGGCAGGACAAGGTTCTGGGCCTGGAAGCGGGCGCGGATGACTACCTCACGAAACCCTTTCACTTCGAGGAGCTCGTCGCGCGCCTTCGAGCCCTCGTGCGCCGCGCCTCCGGGCACGCCAGCGCCGTGCTGCGCCACGGACCGCTCGAGCTGGACACCACGGCGAAGGATCTCCGGGTGGGGGGCACGCGGGTGACGCTCACGGCCTACGAATACAACCTGCTCGAGTACATGATGCTCCACCCGAGCAAGGTCATTTCCAAAACCGAGCTCACGGAGCACCTCTACGCCCAGGACTTTGAGCGCGACAGCAATGTCATCGAGGTCTTTGTGGGGCGCCTGAGGCGCAATACCGGCTCCTGGCGGCGGAAGGCTAGGGGCCCGTGCTCTCCAGCCTGGGGCCTCGCCTTCAGGGCTGGCTGCGCCAACCCAACGCGCCCCTTCGGCGCCGCCTGCTGTTGGCCGCCGCCGCCCTGCTCTTGCTGTTCCTCTCCATCACGGGCTTTGTGCTCGACGGCGCCTTCCGGGCGAGTATCGATGACTCGGCCCGGGCTCAGCTACGCCTGCGGGTGCTAAATCTTTTGAGCGTCGCAGAATGGCGGGATGGGGGGCTCGTGCTACCCCCGGCCCTGTCCGAGGCGCGCTACAACCGTCCTGGCTCCGGCCTCTACGCCCGCCTCTTCGATGGGGAGAAGGGCCTTGCTTGGCAAAGCCTGAGCCTGAGCCACAGCGGCGTCTCTCTACCGGCGCCCCTTTCCATGCCGCCCGGGGGGGAGGCCTTCGATCGCATTGCCACGGCGGAGGGTGCGCCCCTCTACCGCTTCACCTTTGGCCTGCTATGGGAGGGGCCCGAGGGGGATGTGCCCTATGCCCTCGAGGTGAGCTTTAGCCAGCAGCCCTTCCAGCAGGAAGCGCGGGGCTTTCGCCGGTCCCTTTGGCTTTGGCTCGGCGGGGCGACGGTGGCCCTGCTGCTGCTGCAAATGGCGCTGCTGCGCGCAGCTCTCGCACCCCTGGGTCGCATGGCCAAGGCCGTGGAAGCGCTGGAACGGGGGGAGGAGGGGACCCTGGCTAGGCCCTGGCCCCTCGAGCTCTCGGGCCTAGCGAAGAATCTGGAAGCGCTGCTGGCGTCGGAGCGGGCCCGGCAAAAACGCTATCGCACCACCCTCGATGATTTGGCCCACAGCCTGAAGACGCCCCTGGCCATTCTCCGCAATACGCGGCGAGAAGATGAGGGGGAGCGGAGCACGCAGCTTGCCCGCATGGAAAGCATTGTGGCCCATCACCTGAAGCGGGCGAGCCTGGGAACAAACCCCCTCACCTCCGATGCCGTGCCCCTGGCCTCCCACGGTGAGCGATTGCTGGCGGGGCTCCGGCGCCTCCACGCTGATCGGGGCCTGACCCTGACCGCGGACCTGGACCCGACCCTGGCCGTGGCCGTGGATGAGCGCGATCTCTACGACATCCTGGGCAATCTTTTGGATAACGCCTGCAAATACGGCCTCAGCCGGGTGCACCTGCGCGCCGAGGGGACGGCAGACGGGGTGAAGCTTTGGGTAGAAGACGATGGCCCGGGCATTCCGGAAGCGCTGCATGGCTACGTGCTCACCCGGGGCGCCCGGGCGGATACGGCGCAGCAGGGACAGGGCATTGGGCTGGCCATGGTGACGGAGCGGGTGGCGAGCTATGGCGGCGCCCTCCATATCGGCACCTCCGCCTTCGGCGGCGCCGCCGTGGGTGTCACCTTGCCCCGGGCGTCGCGCCCGGCGCCGGAGTCGCGCGCCTAGCTGTCGCTATCCCGGAGCGCCTCTGAATAGGCGCGCTGCCCCGCGCCGTCGAGCGTATGCCGTACCGTAATGGGCTGGCAGCACACGGGGCAGTCCTCGATGGCCTCGAAAGCCCCGGCGCCGAAGGCGGCTTCGCTTTCGTCGTAAAGGCTCTCGAAGCCTTCCCCGCAATAGGGGCAGGTGAGGTCGAGGGGTTCTAGCATGGCCCTAGCGCTGAAGCGCTGCCTGGGCGCGGTCGGCGAGGGCCCAACCCTCTTCCTCCGCCCCGGGGGTGGCCAGTAGGCGCAGGGCCGCGGCAGTGGCGCGCTGCTGCGGATCGTCCTCCGCCGGGCCCTTCCCGAGCCCCGAGGCCAGCCGAGCGACCTGCCGTGCGAGGCGCAGCTGGGCATCGCTGGCGGGGCTATCCACCCCTAGGGCCATCTCCAAATCGATGCAGGCTTCCCGGCGGGCCGTGCTATCGGCCGTCGCTGTGGCCCGGGCGCTTAGGGCCTCGGCGAGGGCGGCGCCGTCCGCGAGCGTGGGTAGGGCCTGCCCCCCGCGCTCTGCCTCGCAGCACTGCGCATCAAGCGTCAGGATCGTCGCCAGCTCCGCCGTGGCCGCCTGCTGATTCAAGCGCCGCTTGGCATGTTTAATCCCATCCAGGGCCTGCTCCGCGGCCTTGCGAAGGGCGTCCAGCTGCCGCGGGCCACGCCGGGGCAGGGCCCGAAGGGCCTGGCGGAGGGCGCCCACGGGAAGGGCGTTCAAGGCCGCCTCGTCCTGGGCCTGGGCCGTGCCCGCGGCGACCTGCTGGGTCAGGTCGCGCAGGGCCTGGGTTTCCGCGTTGGCGGCCTCCTTGGCTTCGCTGCGGGCTTTCTGCAGCTGGCCAAAGATGGCATCGCAGTGGCCGCGGAAGGTGGTCCAGAGGGCCCGGTCAATTTTCCGCGGGGTGATGTCGATTTCCGCCCAGCGCCGCTGGAGCCCTTTGCACTGCTCTGCGGCTTCCCGGCTGCCCTCGGAGACGAGGGCCTCGGCCTCCGCGACGAGGGCGCGCTTGGCCTCCACGTTCGCCTGCCAGCGGGCCTCGAGTTGGGTTTTCAGCCCTCGCATGCGAGAGAAGAAGGGGCCTGCGAGGCGTCGCCCGCCGTTATCCACGGGCTCATGCTCGCGCCATTGGGCATTGCTATGGCGATAGAGGCGATCGAGTGCTTTCCAATCGGGCGCCTCCCAGTCCACCGCATCGAGGGTCTCCTCGAGGGTCTTGAGCAGGGCCTCCCGAGCGGCGGTGTTCGCCGCCCGCAGCTGATTCTGCGCTTCAAAGGCCGCCCGCGCCGGCTCGAAGGCCGCTTCCGCTGCGGCATCGAAGCGCTTCTGCAGGGCCTTGCCCGCTTCCCCTCGGGCCGGGCCGAGGCCGTTCCAGGCGCCCCGCAGGGTTTTGACATCCTCTGCCCGCTGCTTGCCTGCGGCCTCCTGAGCCTCAGCGGTCTCACCGTCGACGGTGGTGGCGGCCAGGGCTTCGAGCTGGGCAATCAGCCCTTCCCGGGCCTCTAGGCTCGCCTCAAAAAGCTGGTCCCGGAGGGTCTGGTACCGGACCTCCAGGGCCTCAAGGTCGATGCCCCTTTGGTGCACCGGGGGCAGGGCCGGGTGCAGGGTTTTCAGCTCCGCAAGCATGCCCCCCGCGGCTTTGGTTTGTTCGCTTGCCAGGGCCCGGTCGAAGCGTTGAACCCGCTTTTCCGCCCGCTCCTTGGCGCGCTGGGCCAGGGCGTCGAGGGCGCGCGCCGTTTGGCTTAAGGCATCGCGCTGGCGCCGGGCCCCGAGGGCCTCCGGGGGCAGGGCCCCTTCCCGGGGCCAGGCGAGGGCCGTAACCCAAGCCTCGAGCGCTTGCAGCGCTTCCCCAAGGGCGCCAGCGCTGGCCCAGAGCTGGGCCGCGGCCTCCGGATCCTTCGGGGGATGCTCGGGCACCTCGGGCAGCTCGGCGGGCATCTCGGGCAGGGGGCCCGCGGCATGGAGCCGCTCGAGGGCGGCGACGCGACCGCCGAGCGCCTCGGCCAGGTGCGCAAAGGTATTTTTCAGGGGCGTGAGCACGGCATCGGGCAGGGACGGCTCGCTTGCGAGGGCGTCCTCCCAGCGTGTGGTCTCCAGAGCCAGGGCCGTTTGCAGGCTGGCGAGGAGCGGTGCTCCCGCACCGGGCGCGCCTTCCCCCCGGCTAATGCGCAGATCCGCGTCGGCGAGGAGGGCTTCGACCCCTTCCAGCTGGGCCTTCAGCTGATCCCGCTTCTGCGCAGCCGCGGCTTCCAGGGCGGCGGCGGCGTCGGCGGCGCGCTTCTCCTCGGCGAGGCGCGCATCGAGGCGGGCGAGGCTGTGATCAAAGGCCGCAAGGGCTGCCGCGCCGGCCTCGGCGCTATCGCCGAAATGCTGAAGGGTTTGGGCGAGGCTGGCCAGCGCCGCCCGGTGTTCGCTTCGCTGGCGCTCGGCGCTTTGGTAGCGCTCCAGCAAGTGCCCATCGTCCGTGCCCTGGGCATGCGCAGCGAGGCGCTGGCTCTGGGCCTCGAGCTCGAGCACGAGCGCCTCGAGGGCCTTGCGGGCGCCGCGGTAGTGCTCGAGGCGGGCGCGGAGCTGCTGCGCCACGGCCTTGTCCTTGCTGCGCACCTGCTTTTCCAGGGTTCGCAGCGCGCCGTGGTGATGTACCCGCGCTGCCGCGGCGGCCCGCACCGCCGGCGCCGGATGGCGCGACGCGATGTGGGCAAAGGTGTCCTCTTCCTTCAGCGCTGCGAGCACCGGTTCGAAGTGCTCTGGCTCCCGGCAGGCATCGATGAGCTGGCG
>RGAU01000098.1 GCA_009919975.1 Gammaproteobacteria bacterium | reverse complement strand
AAGTGGTCCACGTGTTCCTGAGGCTTGTAGCCTGCCGTTTCGACGATCTTCACCCCACCCTGGATAATGGCGTCGCGATACTCGGCATAGGGCGGCGGATTGATGGCCGGGAGTATGGTCAGGTTTACGCCGAAGGGCTTGTCCGTCATTTCCCGGGTGCGGGCAATTTCCTTGGCCAGATCTTCCGGCGTCGGTTGGGTCAGCGCCGTCAAAAAGCCCAGGCCTCCGGCGTTCGCCACCGGCGCTACCATCTCTGCGTAGCCCACCCACTGCATCCCGCCTTGAACGATGGGGTGCTCTACTCCGAATGCTTCCGTGAAGCGGGTCTTAATCGCCATGGTCCTCTCCTTATTGGTTCCGCCGTGGGGGCGTCATTAATGTCTTCAGCTTAGGAGTGTGCCCGAGGAAAAGCGTTTTGGCGCGATTGACATTTCTCTCAGACAGCGCCCCTTTCCAGCCACCGCGCCCGGGGCAGGCGGAAAACGCAGTAGGTCTCCGGGGGAAAGCGAGGGTCGGGCTCCGGCGCGGTGAGCAATTCTACCCCGAGCTTGGCCAGGGCCCTTTGGGAGCGAAGGTTATCCCGGCCCACGTGAAAGCGGACCTCCTCAACGCTTTTAAAGGCATGGTCTAACATGAGCGCCTTCACCCGCCCGTTGGTCTCCCCGCCCCAATGGCTGCGGCGCAGAAAGGTGTAGCCGACGGCAACGGAACGGCGTCAGCAATGCCCCCTTTGAAGCCAGCGCCGCGTCAAAGAACGCGTCAAAGGGTCCTGGCTGCCAACGATCCTTCGCTGGATGCTGCGCCCAGATCAAGGGGTCGCTCGCTGCCTCAAAGAGCGCGGGTCGATCCGCCACCTCAAGGGGACGAAGAACGAGCCCTCCCCCAGAAAGGATGGGTTGCCGATCCACCTAAGCCGCGGCTTGAACGGCGGCTTTGCCAGCCTTTGGCGTTTCAAAGGCCAGCACCCCATCGCCCTCCAGGGGCTCGGCGGCCAGACGCTTATCCGCTGCAAAATCCTGCGTATTGCGCCAGGGCCCCGTGCCCTGCTTCGGGAAGCGGTGCATCTCCCGCTGCATGTAGCCGGGGGAGAAATCATCGATCCAGGGGCGAGCCGGCATGTTCGCGTCCTCCGGTCGCAGCGTCGGCGTTGCGGAGGCGAAGCCCCGATCCTTCATGTGCCGCAGGAGGCGCGCCACGTAATCTGAGGTGAGGTCGGCGCGTAGGGTCCAGGACGCATTGATATAGCCGAAGGTCTGCACGAGATTGGGCACCCCGGAGAACATCATGCCCTTGTAGCTGTAGGTCTCGGGAAGGTCGATGGGATCGCCATCCCGAGTGAGCGCGATGTCCGACAGCACCGCGAGCTTCAAGCCCGTGGCGGTGATGAGGATATCGGCCTCCACCGAGGTGCCATCCTTAAGCTGGAGCCCATCGGGGGTCACGGTCTCGATTTCCCCCGTCACCACGGAGGCATTCCCAGACCGGAGAGCCTTGAAGAGATCGCCGTCGGGCACGAGGCACACCCGCTCATCCCAGGGGTTGTACCGTGGCGTGAAATGGGCATCGACCATCTCCGCGGGCAAGGCCTTCTTCAGCATGGCCAGCATGTGGCGCTTCGTATCCGCGGGCTTGGTGCGCGTGCGCTGATAGAAGAAACGCTGTAAGGCGATGTTCTTCCAGCGAGTCAGGGCGTACGCCCAGGCATCGGGAAGGAAGGCTCGGAGCGCATTGGCAAGGCGATCCTCGGCGGCCCGGGACACCACGTAGGTGGGGGAGCGTTGCACCATGGTCACCTGGGCGCCCCGCTCCGCCATGGCGGGCACGAGGGTCATGGCCGTAGCGCCGCTGCCGATCACCGCCACGCGCTTGCCCGCGTAGTCCAGATCTTCCGGCCAAAACTGCGGATGTACCCGCTGCCCCGCAAAGGTCGCGAGCCCCGGGATGGGTGCTTCATAGGCTTGGTCGTAGCGGTAATAGCCGCCGCACATGAAGAGGAACTGGGTTGCGATTACGGACTCGCCCTGGGGCGTGTCTACCCGTAGGGCCCAGCGCTGGGATCCGCTATCCCAGTCGGCGCCGAGCACCCTGTGGTGAAAATGCACTAAACCACCGAGGTCATATTCATCCATGGTCTCGTGCAGGTAGCTGCGAATGGAGGGCCCATCGGCGATGGCCTTCGCGGCGGTCCAGGGCTTAAAGGCAAAGCCCAGGGTGTGCATGTCCGAGTCGGAGCGAACCCCAGGGTAGCGGAACAGATCCCAGGTGCCCCCCACGGCCCCCCGCGCCTCAAGCATGATCACCTTGAGCTCCGGGCACTGCTTGCGAAGGTGCACCGCCGCACTAATGCCCGAGATGCCTGCGCCTACGATGACAACATCTACCGGATCCATGGGGTCCTCCATCAGCGGTGTGAATCATCAGCGGGCAAGGCTAGCACGACTGCTGGCCTCCCCTGGAAGGAAAGGCTAGCCTCCGGGCATCGCCCAGGAGCCAGGCCTAGGGAGGCTTACCCCAATGATTCACGCTGCTCGCATGACCGCCGCGGTGGAGGGGGACGTCGTCCTTTTCCTCATTGGCATGCGCCTCAATAGGCCCTGGGCCGTCCATAAATGGCTCCCGGTGGCTCGGGCTATGCCTCGCATGCTGCGGGAGCTCTATCAGAATCCCAGATGTGGTTTTCCCGGACGCTCATCCTCGTTCAGTACTGGCGCTCTCTCGATCAGCTCATGGCCTACGCCAGTGCTCGGGAAGCAGAGCACCTACCGGCCTGGCAGGCCTTCAATCGCGCCGTAGGCACCGATGGCTCTGTGGGCATTTGGCACGAGACCTATCTCGCTAAGGCCGGCGCCTTTGAATCGGTCTACGCCAATATGCCACCCTTCGGCCTCGGCAAGGTCGGGCCTCTAGTAGAGGCTAAGGGCCCCTATCGGTCCGCAGCGCAGCGCCTCGCTTCCGGGGAAGGCGCAAACTAAACTTTTAAAGCTCACGGGGCTTCGGGCCCCCGCCGCCGCGGAGTTCATGGATGAAAACCGGCGCAAGATCCTTCGGGCGATGGCCCCTCATGCTGCTATGGATGGGCGCGCTCAGCAGTTGCGCTACCCTTCCTTCCCGGGCCCTGGTAGAGGCCGTGCTGACCGGCGATGAGCAACGCATCGCTCGGGTAGCCGCCGAGGAAGCCCTACGCACCCAACTCCCCCCGGAGCTGCGGAACCTTCCGGAGCTTGTCCAATCCCTAGAGAGCCTGCTGCGAGCCCTGTGGCCTGAGGCGCAGCCCGAGGTGGCGTCTGAGCATCGCTATGTGAAGTACACCAACGCCTACGAGGCTCGCGCCATCGTGGACTTCGACGAGGGCTGGCTTCGAGTGGAAACGGTGGCTGAGGAAGCCCCGCTGGAGAAGCTCAGGGAGGCCATCGTCACCACCGTACTCACGCCCCAGGACCTCCGCATCGAGGCCATTTTTGACGATAGCGCGCCCACCCTTGGGGCCGAACCCTTTCTTCTGGGTCAAATCCTCGACGGGGAGGGCCAGGCCCTTCGTTGGCGCTGGCGTGCCGAGCGCTTTGCAAATGCCGTTGTGGCCTCGGAGCTGACGAGCCGCGCCATCAGCCTTCCCGGCGGGGAACGACGCACGCTGCGCCAGGTGCAGGTCGCCCTGGTGTCGAATCACCTAAAGCTCAGGGAAAAGGCCTACGCCGAAGCGGTCCTGGCCACGGCCCGGCGCTACGATGTGCGCCCTTCCCTGATCTACGCAGTGATCGAGGTGGAAAGCGCCTTCAACCCCTATGCCGTCAGCCCGGCCAAGGCCTACGGACTGATGCAGATCGTGCCGGCCACTGCCGGACGCGACGTGTATAAGCAGATTAAAAAGCGGTCCGGCGAACCCACGAAGGAAGCCCTCTTCGACCCGGACTTTAATATCGATATCGGGGGCGCTTACCTGCATTTGGTCGACGATCGCTACTTGAAAGAGATCAAGGACAGCAACAGCCGAAGCTTCGCCACCATCGCTGCTTACAACGGAGGGGTTTCTACGGCTCTACGGACCTTCGACCGAGACCCCAAGCGCGCAGTGGCACAGATTAATCGCCTATCCAGCGATGCGGTCTATGACCGCCTGCGGCGAAACCATCCCTTCGCAGAAACCCGGCGCTATGTGGAAAAGGTGCGGAGCGCTGAGGCGAACTACCGCTAGACCTTAAAGTCCGGGCCGCATTCAATGAGAAGCTGTCCCTCTAGCGCTGCTTCGCGATGGATTTGCACCGCCTGGTAGTCAGGATCGCGGAACATATCGAGCATGACCTGGGTGGAGGGATACTCGATCAGCATGACGGCGTCCCATGCGCCCTCGCCCTCACCAATAAGGAACCCCCGAGCATCGCCCGAGTAGAGTACGCGGCACCCCTTGGGTTCCATGACGCGCCGAAAGCCGGCGGCGTAGCGCTGGTAGGCCTCAACGCCGGAAATGGGGGCCTCGGTGGAGTCTTCATACGCCGCGCTCGCGCGAAACTTCAGGAGGTTGAGCATTTGGATGGGTTGCCCCGTTGCGCGATCGCGAAAGGCGCGAACCTGGTCGCCGGCAGGCTGAAGTACGTTACGGACCATCGGGTTTCTCCCCTAATCCTGAGCTTGGCGGAGAGGGTGGGATTCGAACCCACGGTGGGCTATTAACCCACGCCGGTTTTCAAGACCGGTGCTTTCAACCGCTCAGCCACCTCTCCCGAGCCCCTAGTATAGGGAAAGGTAAGCCCAAGCGCCCCTGGCGGGGAACTTTTATCCCCTTGCAAGGGTCCTAGCTTCGCCGTATACAGGCCTTTGGAGCGCGCCTGCGCCCACCCCTTTTGGCAAATAAAGAGGAACACCATGGATCAGCATCGACCGAACTCCCGCATCGCCCAAGCGAGCGCCGTGGCTACCGGTCAATCAACGGCCCTAGACCCCAGCGCCCTCAAGGTTCTGCGGAATACCTACGCACTGCTCGCCATGACCGTGGCCTTCAGCGCCGTAACGGCTGTAGCGTCCATGGCGCTCAAGGTGCCCTACCTGGGCCTCTGGATGCTTCTCCCCTACTTTGGGCTGCTCTGGGGCATCGAGAAGACCAAAAACAGCAGCATGGGCATTGTGCTGACCTTTGCTCTGACGGGCTTCCTGGGTCTCACGCTCGGCCCCATCCTGAACGCCTATCTTCAGTTCCGGGGCACGGGCCCCATTGTGATGGCGCTCGGCGGCACCGCCGCAATCTTCTTCGCCATGAGCGCCTATACGCTGGTGACGAAAAAGGATCTCAGCGGCATGGGTCGCTTCCTGATGATTGGCATGGTCATCGCTTTTGTGGCGTCCATCGCGAATATCTTCATGGAGATCAGCGCCCTGGCCATGACTGTCTCCGCCATGTTTCTGGGCATCTGCTCTCTGATGATCGCGTTCCAAACCAGCGCCATCATCCACGGCGGCGAGCGCAACTACATCAGTGCAACGGTGACGCTCTACGTCATGCTCTACAACGTCTTTCTGTCCCTTCTGTCCCTTGCGGGCTTTGGCAGCGACGAGTAAGCCCTTCGGCCCTGGCTGGGTCTCCCGAGCCAGGGCCAGCTTTATTCCCGCTACGCCTGCCTAAGTTCTCCTCCTGATGCGCTTCGCCCTCCTCGTTCAAGCCGATCCTGCCCATAGCCCCGGTGCGATCAGCGCCCTGCGCTTTGCCGAGGCCGTGGCGGCTTCCGAGCACGCCTTGGTGGGCGTGTTCTTTCAGGGCGATGGGGTCCAGGTCGCGCAGCAATTTCGGCGCCCGCCTCGGGATGAAGGTGACCTTAAAGCGCGCTGGGCGAAGGTTTCCGAGCACTGCGCCCTGCCCCTTCAGCTGTGCGTCGCATCAGCCCTACGCCGGGGTCTAGTGGATGGGCCTGAGGCGGAGCGGGCAGGCCTTGCGGCGGCCACCCTGGCCCCGCCCTTTGAACTGGCGGGGCTGGCGACGTTCCTCGCCCAAATGCAGACGGCCGATCGGGTGCTCACCTTTGGGGCCGCCTCGTGAAGTCCCTCCTCATCATTTCCCAGGGCACGCCCTACGGGCGCAGCAGCGCAGCGGAAGCACTGGATACGGCCATGGCAGGGGCGGCGCTAGACGTGCCCGTCACCCTGCTCTTTGACGGGGACGGGGTGTTTCAGCTCCTGCCCGTGCAAGCGGGCAACGAACTGGGGGTGCGCAATTTGAGCCAAGTTATAGAAGCCCTCCCCGCCTTTGAGGTGGAGCGGTGCTTCGTGGCCGCGCCGGCCCTGGCGCAGCGGTCCCTGGCGCCGGAAACCCTTGCTCTGCCCGGCCGGCTTCTGGACGGAGAGGAAGTGGCCGCGCTCCTTCGCTCCGCGGATGTGGTGCTAACCTACTGATGGCTGGCTCGACGCTCTTTCTGCTGCCCCTGCGTTTGACGGCCCCTTCCCAGCGCCTTGGGGAGTGGCTCCGCCCCGGCGATCAGCTCCTTCTGCTTGAGGATGGGGTCTACAACCTTGCCCTCCGCCTTCCCGAGGGCGTGGCCGGGTTCTCCCTGGCAGCAGACTGCAAGGCCCGCGGGGTGGAGAGCCCCTGGCCCATGCTCAACGACGCGGCCTTTGTGGAAGCGGCAGCCACCGCGGATCGGGTGGTGACGCTCACCCCCGGCCTTTTAGCCTAGGCGCATGATGAACGCGCTTCCCCCCCAGGATCCGGAAGGGTTTCTGCTTCACCGGGAAGACTGGACCCTTACCGTGGCTCGGGCCCTCGCCGCCGAGGATGACCGTACCCTCACCCCAGACCATGAGGCCGTGATCCTCCTGGTCCAGGCGTTCTACGATCGTTACGGCATCGCGCCCAATAACCGCGCGCTGGTGCGGGCGGTGAAGACGACCCTCGGGCCCGAGCAAGGCTCTAGCATGGCCCTAATGAAGCTGTTCGGGGGCACGCCGGCGAAAACGGTCGCGAAATATGCAGGGCTCGCGAAGCCCCCGCATTGCCTTTAGGGCTGGGGCGCGAGCACCGTTTGTCCGCCCAGGTAGGGCTGAAGGACTTCGGGAATTCGGATGCTGCCGTCGGCCTCTTGATAGTTCTCCAGCACCGCCACTAGGGTGCGGCCCACGGCCAGCCCCGACCCGTTGAGCGTGTGTACCAGGGTGGTCTGCTTCGCCCCCGCTGCCTTGTAGCGGGTGCCCATGCGCCGAGCCTGGAAGTCCAGGAAATTCGAGCAAGAGGAGATTTCCCGGTAGCAATCCTGCGCCGGCAGCCACACCTCAAGATCGATGGTTTGGGCGGAGGAAAAGCCGAGGTCGCCGCCGCAGAGCAGAACCTTACGGTAGGGCAAGGCCAGCTTTTGCAGTACCGCCTCCGCATGGCCCACAAGAGCGTCGAAGGTGGCCCAGGAATCCTCGGGTCGGGTGATGTGCACCAGTTCTACCTTCTCGAACTGGTGCTGGCGAATCATGCCTCGCGTATCCCGGCCATAGCTGCCGGCTTCGCTGCGAAAGCAGAGCGTATGGGCCGCGTAGGCCCGGGGCAGCGAATCTTCGTCCAGAAGCTCGCCCCGCACCAGGTTGGTCACCGGCACTTCAGCCGTGGGCGCTAGCCAATAGGCGCTCTCCCCAGCCAGGTGGAAGGAATCTTCGGCAAATTTCGGCAGCTGCCCCGTGCCCTGCATGGAGTCGCTGTTCACCAGGACCGGGACGTTGACCTCCTCATAACCGTGAGCCTCGGTGTGGAGATCGAGCATGAATTGGGCAAGGGCCCGGTGAAGCCGGGCCAAGGGCCCCTTGAGCACCACAAAGCGGCTCCCCGTGAGGCGCGTGGCCACCTCAAAATCCATGCCCCCAAGGCCCTGGCCGAGGTCGACGTGATCCTTCGGGGTAAAGGTAAAGGCCCGCGGCGCGCCCCAGCGCTCAAGCTCGACGTTGTCCGCTTCGTCCTTCCCCTCCGGAACCGCCTCCGCAGGCAGGTTCGGCATGGCCAGTAGCTGGGCCTCAAAGGCCTTAGCCACGGCGCTGTGCTGGGCTTCCACGGACTCGAGCTCGGCCTTCAGGCGCCCCACCTCAGTCTTGGCGGCCTCCGCGGCAGCCTGATCGCCCTGCTTCATGAGAGCGCCGATTTCCTTGGAGCGACTATTGCGCTCGGCCTGTAGCGTCTCCAGCGCGGCTTGAAGGCTCCGGCGCTGCACCTCGAGCTCGGATAGCGCAGCCTCATCCACCACATAGCCCCGACGGCCCAGGGCCGCCACCACGGCCTCAAGATCACTGCGAATGAGTTTCGGGTCGAGCATGGGGTCTCCGCGGTCCGATCAATCAGGAAAGGGCGCTATGGTACAGGAGCGGCGCCCTAGGTCGCGCCTTCTTCCTCCTCCGGGCCCCGCTGCCAGGGGCTCGCGGCGTTCTGCGCATCTAGATAAGCGAGCTTCTTGCCGAGGCGCTGCTCAAGGCCCCGGGCCGAGGGGGCGTAATAGCGGCGATCCGCCAGTGCGCCCGGCAGATAGCGCTCCCCGGGAACGAAGGCATCGTCATAGTCATGGGCGTAGCGGTAGTCCGCCCCGTGCCCTTCGGCCTTCATCAACGCCGTGGGGGCGTTGCGTAAATGCAGGGGTACGGGCAGGGAGCCCGTTTCCCGCACGTCCGCAAGGGCCCCGTTGAAAGCCTGGTATACGGCAGCGCTCTTGGGGGCTAGGGCCAGGTAGGCGACGGCCTGAGCCAGGGCTAGCGGGCCCTCCGGCGCCCCGAGTCGCTCCTGTACCTGCCAGGCCTCCAGGGTTAGGGAAAGGGCCTTCGGATCGGCGTTGCCGATATCTTCACTGGCCATGCGCACAAGACGCCGGGCGATATAGAGGGGATCAGCCCCACCATCGATCATGCGGGCCAGCCAGTACAGAGCGCCATCGGCGGAGGACCCCCGCACCGCCTTATGGAGCGCCGAGATCTGGTCGTAAAAGGCATCCCCGCCCTT
>RGAU01000097.1 GCA_009919975.1 Gammaproteobacteria bacterium | reverse complement strand
TCCACCCCGGCCGTGAGGGCCCAGCCCTCAATGAGCGCGGCACCCAAGGGCGGCGCTGCGTCACTTAACGTCACGCCGGCCCGCGCCAGGGCCTCGGCTGCTGCGGTGCCCGCCTCCGTGAGGGCGGAGGCCACGCCAGCGCGCCAAAGCGCCTTGGGGAAGGCTACGCGAAGCCCGGCCACCCCCGTGGCGAGGGCCGCTTCGAAATCCTCCTCGGGATAGGCCCGGCTGCGAACATCGGCAGGATCCGGTCCCGCCATGACCGTCAGCAGGCGCGCTGCGTCACGCACGGAGCGGGCCATGGGGCCGAGGTGATCCAGGGACGGCGCCAGGGGAAAGACCCCAGCCGTGCTCACCCGGCCGAAGCTGGGCTTCACCCCCACCACCCCGCAGGCGGCGCTGGGAAAGCGAATGGAGCCCCCCGTATCCGTGCCCAGGGCGCCAAAGCAGAGCCCGGCAGCCGTGGCCACGCCGGAACCGCTAGAGGACACGCCGGTCCAGTGTTCCGGTGCCCAGGGGTTCCGGGGCGTCGGTAGGGAAGGATGGTGCTGGGAATAGGCCCCTTCGGTCAGCCGTAGCTTCCCAAGGATAAGGGCCCCCTCCGCGAGGAGCCGGTCCACCACCGTGGCATTACGCAGCGCGCCTTGGGCCCCATGGACGGTGCCGCCGGCCCCCGTGACCTTCCCTGCCTGATCGACCAGATCCTTAAGCGCTAGGGGAATGCCGTGGAGGCGGCCGAGAGGCTCACCCCGGGCGCGCTGCGCATCGAGGGCAGCGGCTCGGGCTAGAACGCCCTCGCTGTCCACGGAGACATAGGCCGCCAAACTTTCGGCGCTTTGGATGCGCCGGAGCATTTGCCGCGCCAGGGTGACCGCCGGGAGATGGCCGCTGCGCAGGGCGTCCACCGTATCGACCAAGCTTTGGAAATGATGCCGGGGTTGAGAATTCCGCGAGGGTCGAGCGCCTCCCGGAGCGTTTGCATCAGCTTCACTTCCGCCGGACTGCGGCTGTGGCCTAGCCAGGGCTTCTTCTCAAGCCCAATGCCGTGCTCTGCGGAAACGGAACCCCGAAGCGCCTTAAGCGGGTCATAGACCGCCGCTTCGATGGCCGTCACCCCCTCGCTGCTCCGGGGGCGGGGCGCAATGACGAAATGCAGGTTACCGTCGCCAAGGTGGCCGAAGGTGAAGACCCGCGCCTCTGGGTCCACGGCAGCAACCCCTGCCTTCACCGTCTCAACGTACGCCCCCATGGCGCCAATGGGAAGGGAGACATCAAAGACCTGCGTCGGCTTGCCCGCCGCCAGCACGTCAACGCTGTCGCGCAGGGCCCAAAGGGCCTCATTGCGGGCCCCGGTGCTGGCCAGCACCGCATCGCTGACGAGGCCAGCTTCCAGAGCCTCGGCCAGCACCGCCTCCACCCATACCTCGTCCCGGGCGGGGTCCGAGCCCAGCATTTCCGCAAGAACATAGAAGGGGGAGCCGAGCGGAAGGGGCGGCGCCGGGCACCGGGGCGCCGTGGCCACGGCTTCGTAAAACTCCGGCCACATCACCTCGAAGGCGGTGAGCTGCCCCCCAAGGCCCCGATCCAAATGGCGAAGTAGGCCGGTCACGGAAGGGAAGTCCGGTAGCGCTAGCAACATGCTGAGCCGGCTTCCCGGTGCTTCCCGAAGGCGAAGCACGGCGCGAGTGATAATGCCCAGCGTGCCTTCGGAGCCGATGAACAGCTGCTTCAGATCGAAGCCCGCATTGTTTTTCACCATGCCGTAAAGGCTATCGATGACCGTGCCATCGGCCAGCACCGCTTCCACCCCCAGGGTATTTTCCCGGGCCATGCCGTAGCGGAGCACGCGGTTGCCCCCGGCATTGGTGGATAGATTCCCGCCCAGGAAGCAGGAGCCCCGGGCCCCCAGATCGAGGGGAAAGCTGAGCCCTTGCTCCGCGACCGCTTCCTGGAGGGTTTGCAGGGGCACGCCGGCTTGCACCCGCACCGTGCGCCCCGCCTGATCGATCTCCTCAATGGCGTTCATGCGCTCCAGGGAGAGGATGAGATCCTCGGGCCCCGTATCCGCGCCGTGGACGAGCCCCGTCAACCCGCCCTGGGGGATGACGCTTTGCCCGGCCTCAAAGCAGGCCTTCAGCACAAAGGACACCTCCCGGGTATCTTTCGGTCGCACGATGGCGAGGGCCTCGAGGGGAGCAGGACGCCAAATGCCCTGGGCGCGCTGCGAGACCGCTTCCCCCGTGAGCACGGCCCCCGACCCCAGCTCAGCTTCTAGGGTCTCCAACAAGGCTTGCGTTTTAGGGGGCATAGCTCGACCTGGCCACAATGCCCCAGCGATCGCCGCGGCGCTCTACGATATACAGTGAGTCATATTCCTTAAGCAGGCCACCTGCCTCATTGAAGCGGGCAAAGCGCACGGCCAGATGCACCTTCCCGGGCCCGGCCTGCACCACCTTTCGCTCAAGCCAGGCACTGTGATGCCACCCCGTTTCCGCAAGGGCCTCAAAGAGCGCGTTGGACCGCGTACCCGCCTCCGGCAACACGGTGACGTGCCCAGAGGCGATGCGCACGTGGGGAAAGTGGAAGGTGGCTTCAAAGGCCGTGATGTCCCGGGCATTGAAGGCCGCCATAAAGGCATCCAAGGTCGCCAAGGCTTCCGCCTGCTCATCTTCAGCGCGCAGGGGCGCCCCGAATAAGAGCAAGCTCCCCAGCATGAGTACGAGGGCCCCGACTCGACGGCCCGAAGGCGCCGGCTTTCGATCTGATCGCGTCATAAAACATCCTCCCCGGACCATCATGCCGCGCTCGGAAGGGGAGGGAAAGGCGCGAGCCCTCGACGCCCTCTCCGCGGCGCGCTAGCCTCGGGCCTTTCTTTTTGGGGAGGAAAGCGGTTATGGCAGAGGCCCTTGCAGGACACTACGCACTGATCACCGGGGGCGGCAGCGGTATCGGCCTGGCCTGCGCCCGCCATCTGCTTCGGGACGGCGCCACGGTCACCCTCCTCGGGCGCGATGAAGGTCGGCTGGGGGCCGGGGCCCAAAGTCTCTTGGACGCTATCCCCGGGGCGGAGGGGCGCGTTCGCACCTTCGCCGGAGATACGGCGGAGGAAAGCACCATGGCCGAGGCCATCGCCGCGGCGGAGGGCCCGGGCGGCATCCTGCAAATCGCCGTGGCCAGCGCGGGCACGGGCGGCCTTGCGCCCCTGACGCACCAGAGCCTTGAGGACTTCGACCGCGTCATGCGCACGAACCTCACGGGCACCTTCCTACTGCTAAAGCACGCCGGGAAGCGCATTGCCGCCAGCGGCGGCGGGGCGGTGTGCGCGATCTCCTCCATCGCCGGGGTGCGTACGCACCGCTACGGGGGCACCTACGCCGCCTCCAAAGCCGCTATTGATATGCTGATTCGCACCCTTGCCGACGAGCTCGGCCACGCCGGGGTGCGGGCCAATAGCGTGTGCCCCGGGCTCGTGGAAACGGACCTTAGCCAGGGGCTCCAGGACAGCCCGGAGGTGCTCGCCGATTACCTGGCCTGCATGCCCATTGCCCGCACGGGGACGGTGGACGACATTGGCGCCGCGGTGCGCTTTCTCTGCGGGCCAGAGGCCAGCTGGATCACCGGGGTGAACCTTTCGGTGGATGGTGGGCAGCACCTGCGCCGGGGCCCGGACTGGTCCAGCTTTGCGCGCATGGCCTTTGGGGATGCCTCCGTGGATGGCCCCTACGACCGCTAAGGCTTGAGCGCGGCGCCTTCCGAGCCCTCTCGAGCCGTGAATCTCAGCACCAGGGCACTCTGGGGCTGGGGCAGCTGGAGCGGGAAGCCCTGGGCCGGCAAGTAGCCCGGGGCCACGGTCAGCCCCGCCCCCTCGAAACGCCCAAGACCCGGGACGGGCCCCGCTGCGGGTCCCTCTAGGCGCACCGCATAGCTAAGGTCCGCGGCGAGCCCTGGCAAGGGCACGCGCAGAGGGCGCCCAGGCCTCTGATCCCCAAGGCGGAGCACGATCGCCAGGGCTTCGCGCCGATCTTCCGCAACCACCACCCGCACCCAATGGTCCTCGTCCACCTCGTAGTCGAATACGAGGCCGCTATGTAGCAGGGGGCGGAGTCGCTGATAGCGTTCGATGCCCGCCTTCAGCATTCGCCAATCCTCGGCGCCAAGGCTCCGGGGGTCGAGTTCAAGGCCGAAGTGCCCGAGAAGGCCCACGGCACAGCGGAAGGCCATGGAGGTAACCCGCCCCGTGCCATGGGCCGGAGAAGGCCCCACGTGCACCCCCGCCCGTTCCGGGGCCAGGAACAGTCCACCGCGCATCATGATCGGCGTTCGCACGATGGGGTCGTTGGCATCGGAAAGCCAGGCCCGATGCATCAGACCCAGCATGCCCCAGTCCATGCGTCCCCCGCCGCTGGCGCAGGTTTCCAGCTCCACGGAAGGGAAGGCATCGCGGAGGCGCCGGAGTACGGCGTAGAGCCCCGCGACCTGAGCACCATGGCCCACCCCGGGCCCCGCACCCTGACCGGTGAGAATGCGGTTGTGATCCCACTTTAGGTAGGTGATGGGCAGACGCGTCAGCAGCGCTTCCAGGAAGGCAAAAACGGCGTCCTGCACGGCCGCCTGCCCCAGATCCAGCACGCGCTGATAACGGGACTCCAGGCCCCCGTCACCGCCCCGAAGCCACTCCGGATGGGCCCGGGCAAGCGCGCTGTTGGCGCTCACCATTTCCGGCTCGACCCATAAACCTAGGCTCATGCCCGCGGCTTCCACGGCCTCGGCGATGGGGACGAGGCCCCGGGGCAGACGGCGCTGATCCTCAAGCCAGTCCCCCAGGGCCCGGCGATCGTCAATGCGATCCTGAAACCAGCCATCGTCGACCACGAAGCGCTCCACCCCAAGGGCCTTGGCTGACGCCACGAGTTCGAGCAGCGCCTGCTCCGAGACGTCAAAGTAGAGCCCCTCCCAGCTATTGAGATGCACCGGGCGTGGCCAGGCGAGCCCTTCCTGGGGGAAGGCCCCGCTGCGCTGGAGGGCATGAATCTGCTGTCGCAGCCCATTGGCGCCGTGCTCGGAAAAAACGAACCACAGCGCGGGGGTGGTTAGCGCGTCCCCCACGGCAAGGCGCCCATCTCCGGGGTTTAGGTAGGCCCCGCCCTGAACCATAAAGGTGCCATCGACCCGCTGATCAATGCGCAGCTCATGATCCCCGCTGGCAGCGAGGATCACCGCCAGCACCCGCCCGCGGTCTGCGGCCAGAGGCCCTTCGCTGCACAGCAGCGCGGGATAGCGATGGTGATCACTGCGCCCGGCGCTACGCTGCCAGCTGAACCCGCTGGAGCCCAGGGGTACGGTGGTGGGTCGAAACTCTCCGCTCCAGTCGCCGGCGAAGGCCGTCACCTCCGTGACCCAGGGGGGCAGGGGCGCATGGGCCGCGGAGAAGCGATGAAGAGAGACCGCGGGACCCTTGACCACCCGTGCCGTGCTTTGAAGGCAAAAGGCGGCAGAAATGGGAAAGGCCGTGACTTCCGTGCCCACCGCTAGGCGTCCGTCTTCCCGAAGGAAGGTTCCGGCCTCCGGCCCCTTTTGCGTCCAACTCCGCCGCAGGGGCCGGAAGAGCGCCGCGCCATCGTCGGCGAGAAAGGACAGGGGCGAGGGGTATGCCAGCCCTAGGCCATCGCTCGCGGCCATGGCATCGGTGAGGGGCTGATCGAGCCGGGCACCCCAGCGCACCACCGGGGGCGGCGGCAAAGTCTCCGGTGCGGCGCCGCTCCAGCTGTCGAAGAAAGCTATGCGATCATCCCTACCGGAACCGCCCCGCTGCCAAAGCAGGAGGGCGCCCCTGTCCCCCGCGGGCTGGCGGGGCGAGAAAAAGGATGTGTGTTCTGACGCCATGACCGAATCCGCCGCTTTAACGCAAGGGAGCATGACACAGGACGGGTTCTGGCTGTTCGCCTATGGCTCGCTGATGGCGCGTCCAGCCTTGCCCTGGACCCAGCGGGTGGAGGCCACCCTCCCCGGCTACCAGAGGCGCTTCTGGCAGGGCTCCCACGATCATCGGGGCGTCCCCGGGGCCCCGGGACGCGTGCTGACCCTCGTGCCCACGGAGGATGTTGAGAATGAAGGGGAGGAACGGGGGGAAGGCGCTTGCGAAGGGCTGCTCTACTATCTGCCCCCCGCCGTGGCGAAGGGCGCCCTCGCTCGCCTCGACTACCGGGAAAAGAATGGCTACCTACGCTGCACTCGAGAGGTTCGGGACCGCTTTGGGATTCGGCGCCGGGCCCTGGTCTATCTGGCCACCCCGCATAATCCTGCCTGGCTCGGCCCCGCCCCGAGGGCGGAGCTCGTGGCCCAGCTGTGCACGGCCCAAGGCCCCTCAGGGCGCAACATCGACTATCTACGTGCGCTTCATCGCACGCTTCGCCAGCTGCGCATCACGGACCCCCATATTGAGGCCCTGATGGCGGCCGCGGGGCGTCACCTAAACCCAGCCGGAGCTCTGACGACGGCCCGCCCGCCCAAGGAAGAACCCTAGGAGCACCCCGCCAAGGGCGAGGAGCCCACCCCACTTAAGCCCCTCCACTTCCTGATTCGCCTCCAGCGCGAGCTTGTCCTGGATAAGCCGGGCCTGGACAGTTTCGAGCTCTCCGGCCCGGGCCTTCACGGCCTCCAGCGCCGCCTGGGTTTCTAGGGCGTTGCTCGCCGCCGCCTGCAGCGCCACGTAGGCCGCCCCCTGGGTAGCCAGCTCCTCTGCAAGCGCGGCGCCGCTCGCCTCCGCGGTGGCCAGGGCTTCCCGCACCGGCGCCAGCTCGGCGGCGAGGGCCTCGGCCCGCGCCGCGGCGCTTTTCGCCGCCGCTTCCAATTCGGGCACCCGAAGCTGGGCCACCGGTTCAACGACGGTGTACTGGCGGCGCAGCCACCCTTCGCCGTCTTCCCAGCGCACCCGGAGCCAGTCGGCGCTCTCCTCCACTACGGCGAAGCGGGCCCCGGTCACGAGGGTGGTGAGCACGGGGTAATCAAGCCCCGGCCCCTCGCGCACTTCGATGCGCAGCTGATCGCTGACGTAGCGGACGTCCTCCCCCGCCGCCCAGGCCCCAGCAGGCCCCAGCAGTAGGCTGACCAGAAGAATGAGCCCCCCCGAGCGAAGCAGAGCCATACGCAATCTCCTCCAAGCTGTCCCCAAGGGCCTCAACGCCGCGGGATCCATCAAGGTAGACTGTAGCGAAGGGTTTTAACCACCACTAGGGGCGCGAGCGGGGGGAGTGCACCATGGATCTTCGTTTCTCACCGGAGCTAGAAACCTTTCGGAGCGACGTACAAGCCTTCCTCAGCGAGGCCTTGGACGATGAGCTCCGGCGCGGCGCCGCTTACAACGGCGGCATGTTCCAGGACTACGAAACGAATATTCGCTGGCACCGCATCCTCGCCGCGAAGGGCTGGGTCGCCCCGGCCTGGCCCGAGCGCTTTGGGGGCCCGGGCTGGTCCGTGGAGCAGCGCTATATCTTCAGCGCGGAGTGCGCCGCCGCCGGAGCCCCGGCCCTAGCGCCCATGGGCCTTGGCATGTGCGGCCCCGTGCTCATGGGCCACGGCACGGAGGAACAGCAAGCCACCTTCCTCCCCCGCATCCTCTCCGGTGAGGACTACTGGTGCCAGGGCTACTCCGAGCCAGGCTCGGGCTCGGACCTTGCCGCTCTGGCCCTCGACGCGCGGCGGGACGGCGACCACTACGTGCTGAACGGAAGTAAGATCTGGACCACCCACGCCCACCACGCCAACTGGATGTTTGCCCTGGTGCGCACGGACCGCTCGGGAAAGCCGCAAACGGGCATTACCTTTTTGCTCATCCCCATGGATACCCCGGGGCTTCGCGTTGATCCCATTATTTTTGTCTCCGGCGAGCATGAGGTGAACGCGGTCTTCTTTGATGACGTGCGCGTCCCCGTGACCCATCGCGTGGGAGCGGAAAACGACGGCTGGACCGTCGCGAAATATCTGCTGGAGTTCGAGCGCGGCGGCGGCAACGCCGGCCCCGGCCTCGAGGCCGCCGCCCAGCGCCTCCATCGCCTAGCGGCGGATCACGGCGTGGCCCTACCCCACGGCACCCTCGCGTCCCTTGAGGTGACCATCGAAGCCGTGAAAACCCTGGAATTCCGCATCCTGTCGGCCCTCGGCCAGGGGCAGAACCCCGGGCCCGAGTCCTCCATGCTGAAAGCCCTGGCGGGGCAAGCGCGGCAGCAGCTCAGCGAGCTGACGATCACGCTGCTGGGCCCGCCAGCCCTCGGCGGCGGCGCCGCCCCAGCGCCCCGGGGGGCGACCCCGGAGGTGGCCGCCGCCAGTGCTACGGCGGCCGCACGCTACTTCAACTACCGAGCCCTCTCCATTGCCGGGGGCACGGACGAAGTACAGCGGGACATCATCGCCAAGCGCGTGCTGGGCCTTTAGGCAAAGCGCTCCGGGCGGAAGGCCGCCGTATCGAAGGGCTGAGCCATGACGGCCTCCGGCGGGGCCGTGCCCAGGATTTCCGCGGCGCACCAGGCGGCGCCCCCGGCAGCGGTTTGGAAGCCCGTGCCCCCCTGCCCTGCGCACCAGTAAAACCCTGGCAGGGTCGGATCAAAGCCATAGATGGGCTGCCCGTCATCGCTGAAGGTGCGCAGCCCCGCCCAGCTCGAATTAATGCGCTGCACCTTGAGATCGGCGCATTCCTCCGCCCGGGCAATACCCACGGCGAGGTCATAATCGTCGGGGTAGGCGTCGCAGGCGTCGAAGGGCGTTTCATCCGCCGGCGACACCATGAGCTCCCCCCCTTCGGGCTTGAAGTAAAAGCTCTTCTGCAAGGACGACACCGCAGGCCAAGCGCGAACGTCGGCACCCTCGGGCCCCGAGATCAGCGCAGCGGAACGACGAAGGGGAGACAGGCGCAGGGGCGAGGCCCCGGCCAAGGCCCCCACGGCGCTGGCCCAGGCGCCGGCAGCATTGACCACCACCGGCGCTTCGAAGCGCGCCCCCGACGCCAAGGAGACCGTAAAGGTGTCCC
>RGAU01000096.1 GCA_009919975.1 Gammaproteobacteria bacterium | reverse complement strand
CACGGCCAGGGCCTGCCCGGTGATGAAGCTCGCTTCGTCGCTGGCGAGGAAGGCCGCCGCGTTGGCGATGTCGCTGCCTTCCCCGGCGCGGCGGATGGGCTGATTCCCGGCGAGCACGGCGCGCATGATGCCTGCGTGGTCGACGTTGCCGCCGCCTTCCTGGGCCAGGCGGCCCGCAAAGATGGGGGTGGCAATGCCGCCGGGGCAGATGGCGTTGACCCGGATGGCCGCTGGGCCCAGCTCCCGCGCCAGGGAGCGGGTCATGCCGATCACGCCGGCCTTAATGGCGCTGTAGACGTGGGGGCCGTAGCCGCCCTTAAGCCCGGCGACGCTGGCGGTGGTAAGAATGGTGCCGCCGCCCCCAGCTTTGAGGTGGGGCGTGGCATGGCGAATGCCCATAAGCGGCCCGGTTAGCATGGCGTCCACGGTACGGCGGTAGCGTTCGTCGAAGGTGAGGGTTTCGATCTCGCCGCTGACGCCGCCGAAGCCCGCGTTATTAAAGAGGCAGTCGAGGCGTCCAAAGGTGCTGAGGGCGGCGTCGACCAGGGCCTTGATTTCGTCCTCCCGCGCCACGTCACAGGGCAGGAAGTGGAAGGCAGGCCCGAGGGCTTCCGCCAGGGCCTGCCCCTTGGCCTCCTGAAGATCACCCCCCACAACCTGGGCCCCTTCGTCGATAAACTTCCGGACCGCGGCTTCCCCGATGCCGCTGGCGGCGCCGGTGATGATGGCAACCTTGCCTTCTAAGCGTCCCATGGTGTGCTCCTCCCCTAGTTTCCCGTGAATTTCGGTTCGCGCCCCTCCCGGAAGGCCGCGATGCCTTCGGCGTAATCATCGGTTTGCGCCGTCAGTGCCCATTGGTCTGCGTCCATGTGCATGATCGCGCTATCGAGGGCGTCGCTTAAGGCGTTGACGCTCTCCTTGATCATTTGTAGCGCGAGGGGGGGCTTGGCCGCATAGCGCGTGGCCCAGCGCCGCGCCGTAGCCAAGGCTTCTCCGGGGGCCGTGACTTCATCGACGTAGCCCCAGGGTTCGAGTTTCTGCGCCCCGTAACTTTCCCCGGAACCCACCATTTGTTTAGTGCGCGATGGGCCGATAGGCAAAGGGCGAGGCCGCCCCACTGAAGGTTCATGCCCCGATCGATTTCCGGATAGGCGAAGCGCGCCGTTTCTCCGGCGATGCGGAAGTCGCAGGCCGTGGCCATGCAGGCGCCGCCGCCCATGGCGGCCCCTTCCACGGCGCAAAGGGTGATTTGGGGAATGGCCCGAAGGGCTTTTAGAAGCTCGCCCCCCAGCCGGGCCCGGCGCCGGCGCTCAAGGCCATTGCCCTCGTCGCGTTGTTCCCGAAGGTCTGCGCCGCCACAAAAGTGCTTGCCGGCGCCGGTAAGGATCACGACGCGAACGGCGCTCTCTCGGCTTACCGCTTGGGCCTTCGCGATGATCGCTTCCATGACCTCGGTGGAGAGGGCGTTGGCAGCGTTCGGCCGGTTCAGGGTGATGATCCCAAGGGGGCCTTCCAGCGTTAGGGTGACCAGATCGCTCATGGTGTTTTCTCCGCGGCGTGGATGCGCCGCCAGAGTAAATCGGGCAGCCAGCGCCGGAGGCGCCAACCGAGGCGCGTGCCCTTGCCCGGGAAGACGAAGAATTCGCCGCGCTCGAGGGCGCTTTCAATGGCGTCCAGGACCGTGTCCGGTTCGAGGTGCTCGATCTGATCGAAAAACTTCGGCCATACCGTGTCCCGGGCCTGATTCAGGAGGGGGGTGCGCACCGGGGGCGGACACACGCAGGCAAAGCGCACGCCCTGATTTCGGTTCTCGTGATAGAGAATCTCCGAGAAGGCGACCACGGCAAACTTCGATGCGTCGTAGGCGCCCATGTAGAGAGTGGGGAGCCAGCCGGCCATGGAGGCGAAGTTGATGAAGTCCCCCTCACCCCGTTCCAGCATGGGGGGGAGGGCTGCCTTGGCCACGTTCACCACCCCACTGTAGTTGATGTCCATGACCCGGTGGATGACCTCCCGGGGCTGATCGAGGATGCGCCCCAGGGGCATGATGGCCGCGGCGCTATAGACCCGCTTGATGGGGCCCTGGTCCCGTTCAATGCGGGCGACGGCCTCGGCGACGGCATCGCCGTCCGTGACATCCACGGTGTGGGTCTTGATGAGCTGCTGGGCCTCGCAGGTTTCCTCAAGGCCCTGGGCGTTCACGTCCAGCGCGGCAACGCTGGCTCCGCGGCTGGCCCAGCGCTGGGAGGCAAGGCGCCCCATGCCACTGCCCGCGCCCGTGATTAAGGTGACCCCGGCGTCGCTCATAAACCGTCTCCTCCCCTGGTGAGTTCTAGGGCTCGAGTTCTCGAAGCAGAACCTCCCGGAGGGCGTCCCAGGTGCCGGAAAACACCACCCGGTCCTGCTTCTTCTCGAGCTGATAGTCGTACATGGGATCGTAGTAGTCCGTCAGCAGGGTTTCGATCCAAACCCGATGCTGATGCCCTTCGCCCCCCCGGGCTTGATCCTCAAGGGCCTCATCTAAGATCGCCAGCAGCGTTTGGTAGCGAGCCCCACCGAGGCGCCGCTCGATCTTGCCCAGGGCGCCGCGCAGATAGGTCGAAAAGGCCTCGAAGCCGGCGTCTTCCCCGTAGGAGGCGAGGTGATCGGCGAGGCCGTCGGTGATGTATTCCTCAAAGGTGAGGTCCACGCGGGCCTCGAGGTCCGCCTCCAGCAAATAGAGGGGCGCGGCCTTCATGGCATTCGATAACGGTTCGGGGACGGACAGGCGCCCAATGGCTCGGGACTCGTCCTCGATGGCAATGCCCCCAGGCACCTGGGCTAGGCGAAGGAGGGCTAGGGCCAGGGCGTTCTCAAAATTGATGGGGGTGGGCTGGGGCGTGGCCTTGGGGCCGAAGGCGCTGCCTCGGTGCACCGCCAGGCCTTCGAGATCAAGCGCTCGGGGAAGGGTGTCGAGGAAGCGCGTTTTGCCGACGCCCGTGCGTCCCCCCACCACGCGCCAGGGTAGGCGCGGGCTTTCCCGGCCAATCACGTCGAGGAGGTGCTGACGAAGCGCCTTATAGCCGCCAGTAATCCCTGGGAGCTCGATACCAGTCTCGGCCAGCCAGCCCTGGGCGATCTGGGAACGCTGGCCTCCGCGGAAGCAGTAGAGGGCGCCCGTGGGATGGGCCTTGGCCCAGGCGGCCCAGGCCTCGATGCGTGCTTCCCGGGTGTCGCCGCTGACCAGGCGATGGCCGAGGCGTACCGCGGCGTCGTGCCCCTCTTGCTTGTAGCAGCGGCCCACCCGGGCCCGCTCATCGTCGTTCATGAGGGGGTGGTTGGTTGCGCCGGGGATTGCCCCCTTAAGGAATTCAATAGGGGCGCGCACGTCGAGCAGGGGGCGCCCTTCAAGGAGGAGGGCGTCAAAGGTGTCCGGGCCCAGCCAGGTCCCCTGGGGAGGGTTCACGGAACGGCTTCGAAGACCGGCTCGCCGGCTTCGAACTGCTCGAGATGCTGCCGAAGCACGGGGAGATAGGGCGGATCCTCGAGGGCCTCAGCGGCGGTGACGGCGCGGCGCTGAAGTAGAACGGCCCGTTCAAAATCGCCCGTGGCGGCCGCGGCGGCGGCCCAGGTATCGAGGTAGGCGGGGTTGGCTGCAGCAGCTTCATCCCGGGTCATGAGAGCGTCCATAAGCCGCAGGGCCAGGGCCGGGGCCCGAAGGGTAGGCCGCTCCGCCACGGCGAGAATCCAGGCCGCGGTATTGATGGTTTCCGCCTCTCCGGAGCTTAAGCCCGCGGCGCTGAGCCAGCGCTTCGCAAGCTCGTCATCCTGAGGGAAGTGAACGCCGTCGGCGTAGAGGGAGCCGAGGAGCAGCATGGCATCGGCGACGCCGCTGTCCGCGGCGGCGGTGAGCCAGCCCTGGGCCCGGTCGTCGAGGGCTTGCTCGGTGCTGAGCTTTTCCCGGACGGAGAACAGCTGGGCTTCCCGGTGGCCCGCGTCCGCGGCGCGATGCAAACGCTCAAGCGCCTGCGCCTCGGCCTTGGCCACGAGTTGACCGTTGTATTCGAGGCGCGCGAGGAGCACCTCTGCGTCCAGGTTATCTCGGGCAATAGCCTGGCGCAGAAGGGCCACGCCGGCACTGCGGTTTTCTTCTCCGAAGTGGCCGCTTAAGTAAAGCTTGGCCAGGTTGACCATGGCTTCCGCCGAGCCCTGGGCTACGGCGAGGAGGAGTTGATCTACGGCGGCATCGAGGAAACGGCTTTGCTCCTCCCCCTCCCGCCGGGCGGCGAGGGCCAGGTAGACCGTGCCGAGGAGCTCCCGGGCGACAAGGTTTCCCGCTTCGCTGGCGCTTTGGAGCCAGCTCACCGTTTCCGGGCCGAGCCCCGAGCCTTCGCGCCAGAGCCGCAGGGCGTAGGCCGTTTGGGCCGCGGGATCGCCCTGCTGGGCGCGGGTGGCGATGTAGGCCGAGGGTTTGCTGTCCGCCCCCATGGCCTGGGCCCACTGGGCGCCGGCGGTAAAGGTGGGGGTCAAATCGAAGATCCAGTTCTTCAGCCCCTCTCCCTGGGCTTCCTGCACGCGGATCAGGAGCTGAAGCGTTCCGGCCTCGTCGTCGCCCTGGTAGAGGGCACCGACGGTGGCGATCTTCCGCTGGCGCAGCCAATCGAAGGCGTCCTGGGCCGTGAGCACCGCATAGGGGGCCTCGGGCGTGCCCTCGCCGCTGGCGGCAATGCGCGCTTCGAGGGCCCGGAGGGCGCTTCGGTGATGGGCCGCGCTTTCCGAGGCGTCCAGGCTAAGGGCTGCCCGGAAGGCCTGGGCATGGGCATCGATATCGCCGTAGTAGAGCTCGAGGCGCTCCAGGGCGGCCTTCAGGCGGCTGCGCTCCCCTTCAGCCCCACTTCGAAGGACGCGCCCGCGGAGGGCAGGGCGGCGGCTTAAGCGTTCGTTGCGATCGGCGCTGCCGAGGAAGGTGGGATCGAGTTCCTCCCAGCGCGGCGCGCCGGCTTTCAAATCATCAACGAGAGCGTCGTACTCCGAGCGAGCTCCGGGGCCGGGACCCTGGGCGCAGCCGGCTAAAAACAGGAGCAGCGCAAGCGCTCCAAGGGCGAGCCCAGGGAGGCGTTTCGGAAGGCCAGGGGGGCCGCTGATGAAGATCGCGCTCATAGCGGGAGCATAGCAGAGCGATGGCAGGGCTTGTCTCTTTCCCGGCGAATGCGCACCATCAGGCGCTCAGCAAGGAGGTCCCCCCGATGGCACTCTTTTCCAAACCGAAAACCTTACCCACTGCCGATGAAGCCCTGCCCGGGCGCAGCGCCACCATGCCCGTGCCGGCGACGCACCATGCGCTGGGTACGCCGCTCGAGGGGCCCTGGCCCGAAGGGCACGAGGTGGCCTACTTTGCCCTCGGCTGCTTCTGGGGTGCTGAGCGCCTCTTTTGGCAGCTGGATGGGGTCTACAGCACCGCCGTGGGCTATCAGGGGGGCATCACCCCGAACCCCACCTACGAGGAAACCTGCAGCGGCCGCACCGGGCACGCGGAGGTGGTGCTCGTGGTGTTTGATCCCACGGTGATTGCCTATGAGGCGCTGCTGGAGCGCTTCTGGAATGAGCACGACCCCACCCAGGGGATGCGCCAGGGGAACGATATCGGCACCCAGTATCGATCGGCGATCTATGGCACGACGGACGCCCAGCTAACGGCTGCGGAGGCCTCGAAGGTGGCCTTCGAGCCGGCCCTTCGGGCCGCAGGCTTCGGGCCCATCACCACGGAGATTGGCAAGGCGCCGGCGTTCTACTACGCCGAGCCCTACCATCAGCAGTATCTCTCGAAGATTCCCGATGGCTACTGCGGACTGCGCGGCACGGGGGTGGCCTGCCCCATGCCCACGGGGGTAAGGGCCTCAGCGCAGCAAAGCGCCTAGGCGATCGCGCCAGAGCGCCGCCGCGCGCTCCGGCGCCTCGTACACCAAGGCCCCGGGCTGGCCCCAGACGGGGTCCGGCCAGGTCGGATCCCCGGGCCAGCGCAGCACGTGATGAAGATGGAGCTGGGCCACCCGGTTCCCCAGCACCCCGACGTTTAGCTTTCCATCCTCAGGCCCTTCCCGCAGCAGGGTTTCGCTGATGGCTGCGCTCACGGCCCAGAGCTGCGCCCGTGCGGTTTCTTCAAGCTCGTGAAGCTCGCGCAGGCCCGGCCGTTCGGGAATCAGCAGGAGCCAAGGCCAGCGGGCATCGCGATGCAGCCGCACCTGCCCCGCATTGCTGTGGCCCACGAGCACGCTATCGCGTTCCAGGGCGGGGTCTAGAGTGAACGATTCGGTCATGGGAGCGGGGTTTCCTTTATGCCTCATCGGTAGCAGCGCCGTTGGCTCGTATGGCGAACAATGCTGGCGTTGCTGGACCAAGTCCACCGGCGGTGGGGAGTGAGGTTTTCACCTAGCGGCTTGAAAGTGCCCGAAGGGTCCGGCTCTGGGGGCGCAAGCCCTGTCTGCCGAACTGACCTTTGGGCGTTTGGTGGCTTAAAGATTATTGCCCCTTGCCGCTATTCAAAAGTACTAGACTGAGGCCAGCGTTAGGGGGCGTCGAGGATGAGTGAAGCAATTTAAGGGGGATCTCTATGCGCGGCGCTTTGGTTCGCAGCGACTGCGGAGCTCGCCTTACAGAAACGGGACTTTAATCCATGCAGATAGGATTGATTGGGGGCATCGGCCCTGCGGCGACGGACTACTACTACCGTCGACTGATATCAAACTTCGCTAGCAGGCGTGAGCCGCTCGAGATGACGATCGCCCATGCCGATACGCCTACCTTGCTCAGCAATCTCGAAGAAAACGATATTGAGTCACAGGTCCGGATTTATAACCGCCTAACGAATCGCCTGGCCCTTGCAGGGGCTGAATGCGTCGTAGTGACCTCAATTGCCGGTCATTTTTGTATCGATGCCTTTAAGGAGCGCTCCCCGTTAACGGTGATCGACTTGCTCCGAGAAGTAGACGAGGCCATAAGCCAGCGAAGACTGGAGCGTGTTGGAATACTGGGTACAAGAACGGTGATGCAAACGCACTTTTATTCCGGCCTGAGCCGCGCAGAAGTGATTACTCCGAAGGGAAATGCGCTAGACGAGGTACACACCGCCTACGTGTCCATGGCGGCCGCAGGCCGTGTCTCGGACGATCAGCGCGCTGTTTTGGACGCAGCCTGCGACTGGTTTATCAAGGAAGCCAAGGTCGATGCGGTCATGCTGGGAGGGACCGATCTAGCTTTGGTTTACCCAGAGGAGGAGAGCCGCTTTCCCGTGGTCGATTGTGCAGCGATCCATGTGGATGCAATCACCCGCTACGCAACGAACGCGTCCGAGTGACGAGACGACATGGGTTCCTGTCCTTAGGCTTCTCTGAAGCCCGGGCTCGGTCAGGTCAGCATGGTCTCCTCAGCGCCGCAGCGGCGGCACCGCCGGAGGGTAACCAGCTTCCCCTGCTTAACGTCGAAGCTACGGGTTTTGTCCACTTCCCAGGCGTGAAAGCCCTGGCGGCACAGGGTGCCGCCTTCGCGCTTTTTCTTGCGCTGGGCTTTCCGGGCCGTGCTGCCGGGGAAGCCCAGTACCTCACCCATAGCTGACGCCCATGCCCGCGCGGGCATCGTTGTTCACGCCGTAGGGGGCGATGGGGTAGCGCAGCCCGTTGCGAGATAGCGCCGCGAGGCCGTCGATCACCCCGGGGAGATAGCGCGGGGGAATCGCCATGAGGAGCTCGTCCTCCATAACGCCGCCATAGCGCCGTTCTGCGAAGCAGGGAATGGACAGGCTGGGTTCGTCCTTGGCCAGGGCCCGGCCCCAGGAGTCGGCGCAGGACGATTCCCCCACACAGCCCCATTCGAGCTTTTTGTAGCCCGTCCACTGGAGGCCGTTGATGAACAGGATCATCTGCGCTGGGGTGGCATAGATCAGGCAGATATCCGGCGGGTCGAGGCGGCCGCTGGCCATGGGGCTGACGGCCACGCCCGCGTGGGTGCCGTAGCTCGGCCGGTCCATGGCGGCCTGGTGCGCCGCCGCGTCTTCCGGGGTTTTGTACCAAACGCCGGTCATGCGGTCGCCGGACAGCCACTTTTCATCGGCCTCGTGCAGGCCCACTACCGTGCCGCACTGGGCCCCGACGAGGTTCTCCGCGCTGACGCCGACGGTCCAGCCATTTCGCGCCGCTTGCCCCACGATTTGGTCCATGGTGTGGACCGCATCGGGCCGGCGAATCTTCGGCACGGCGTTCATTTCTTCCACGGTCCGAAAGCGCTTCATGACGATGGGCGTGGTGCGCAGTCGGAGAAAGCGGTTAAGCCCCTCCACGGCGGCGGCGCCGTCAAACCCGCCCAGGTCCGTTCCTATAGTGTTGTTCTGCTCTGCCATGACACTCCCCCCTTTTTGGCTCGATTCTCTACCCCTGCCGGCGTCCTGTCACGGGCGGGACTTCGATCGCCTAAGAAGCATGATCCAGACCCCGCCTTGTAGCAGAAGCAGAGGCAGCAGGAGCCAGGGCTCGGGCATGGCCCCGGCCACCAGGAAGGCGCCCAGGGCAAGGGCGCCGTTTACCGTGGCGTAGGGCCATTGGTGGCGGAAGTGCTCGAAGGTGCTGAGTTCGGCGCCGCTGGCGGCGAGGATGGTGGTTTCCGAAAGGGGGGAGGCGTGGTCCCCAAAAAGGCCGCCGGAAAGAATCGCCGCAAGGGTGAGTGCTACCGGGCCCTCCAGGCTGGCCGCGGCGGGGAGAAGAAGGGGAATGAGCAGCGCGAAGGTGCCCCAGGAGGAGCCCGTCGCAAAGCTGATGAGCGCGCCCAGCAAAAAGGCTGCAGCGGGTAGCAGGGTGACGGGGAAGTCGGCCAGTACCGTTTCTGCCACGTAGCGCGGCGCGCCCAGGGCTTCGCCGAGATCGGCCAGGGTCCAGGCCATGAGCAAGGTGGCGACCACGGGTGTCATGCGCGTGGCCCCGGTAATGGCGCTCTCCATCAGCGTAGCAAACGGCAGAATCCGCAAAGCGAGGGCGAGGACCACCAGGGTGGCCGTGGCAAGGGCATAGGCCGCGGCCAGCCCCGCGCGGAAATCGGCCCCGGGGAGGGGGGCGAAGGGGAAGCCTTCCGGGCCCAGCATGGCAAAGAGGGCGATGCCCAGCACGGCCAGGGGCGCCCAGAGTAGG
>RGAU01000095.1 GCA_009919975.1 Gammaproteobacteria bacterium | reverse complement strand
GATCCGTACCACCCGGGCGATCCGGCGCCTAAGGCCTGACCCCGTGCCCCGTTCCCTCATTCGCAAGATCTGCGAAGCGGGTACCTTTGCGCCAAGCGGCGGCAACCGCCAGCCCTGGTTCTTTGTGGCCGTCACCGACCCGGAGCGCCGGGCGGTCATTGCCGAGCGCTATCAGGCAGCTTTCTTCCCCTATATTGCCCCGGCCGTGGAAGCGGCGAAGGACCCCGCCTATCCGGAGCGCAAGCGCCGCAACATGCGGGCGGCGATCCACCTGGCAGAACACCTTGCGGAAGCCCCGGTGCATCTGTTCGTGGCGGGCTGGACCCGTCGAAACGAGCCCCAGTACCAAGCCCTGTACCCCTGCATTCAAAACGTTTTGCTGGCCTGCCGGGCCGTGGGGCTGGGTGCGAGCCTCACCACCACGCACCGGGCCTACGGAGACGAGATTGACGCCTATCTGGGCCTGTCGCCGGAAACGCCGAGCTGCGCGCTCATTCCCATTGGCTGGCCCGAAGGAAAGTACGGGACGCCGCCGCGGCGTCCCGTGGATGAGGTGCTGTTCTTCGATAAGGCGGAGGGGATCCCCCGCCGGAAGGGTTAGCCCGCAGCGGTTTTGACCGCGGCCTTGGCGTGGCGGTAGACGAGCGTTTCATCGTCGAGCTTCGCGGCGGGGATCAGCTCCCGCTCCCGGTAGTAGTCCTGGGGGAACTGCCAGGGCAGGGTGGGGCCCTGCTTGGGTAGCTGATCCATGCTGCGGAGTAGGTACCCCGCATTGAAGTTTTCCGGATCCACAAAGGGCGCGGGAGGCGCGGCCTTGTCTTCGTCCCGAAGGGTGGGGGTGACAATCTGAACCCCGGTCTCATCCATGTGCTTTAGAAGCCGGCAGACGAAATCGCCGATCAAGTCGGAGCGCATGGTCCAGCTCGTCCGCAGGTAACCGAAGACCCAGCACATGTTGGGCACCTTCGAGTAGAGCATGCCCAGCCAGGTGTAGCTGTCTTCGAAGCGCAGGGGTTCACCATCGATAGTGAAGTCGATGTCTCCGAGGATGCACAGGTTAAAGCCCGTGGCCGTGAGAACGAGATCCGCTTCGATGATCTCGCCGGAACGGGTTTTGATGCCGTTTTCCGTGAAGCACTCTATTTCATCGGTGACTACGGAAGCTTTGCCTTCGGCGATGCCCTTGAATAGGTCCCCGTCGGGGATGAAGGCGAGGCGCTGGCGCCAAGGGCGATAGCTCGGATTGAAATGCTTATCGACCTCGTAGTCTGGGCCGAGGTAGGCCTTTGCTGCGCCGATGAGCTCGTCTCGCAGGGCCTCGGGCTCCTCAAAGGAGCGGCGGGCAATCTCCTGCCCATCCTTGAGGATCCGGCGCCGGACGATTTCATGCACCCACTCTTCCGGGATCTCGAGCTCCCGGAGTGAGTCCGCTAGCTCGTTACGGTTCTCCCCCGGAGCGAAGTAGGTGGGGGAGCGCTGCAGCATGGTGACATGGGCCGCCTTGTCCGCCATCGCCGGTACCACCGTGGCCGCCGTGGCTCCGGAGCCGATGACCACTACGCGCTTGCCCGTGTAGTCGTAGTCTTCCTTCCATTCCTGGGGGTGGACGATGTCGCCCTTGAAGTTTTCCATCCCGGGCCATTCGGGGGTGTAGCCCTTGCTATGGCGGTAGTAGCCCTGGCACATCCAAAGGAAGCGGCCCGTGAAGGTCCTTAGGCCGCCGTTCACGCTGTTCCGGACTTCGAGGGTCCAAAGCGCGCTGTCGCTGTCCCAGCGCGCCGTTTCCACCCGATGGTGGTAGCGGATATGGGGCGCGAGGTGGTTTTCCTCGATGACCTCGCCCATGTATTCCCGGATGGCCTCAGCCGTGGCAATGGGCTTCCCGGACCAGGGCTTGAAGCGATAGCCGAAGGTGTACAGATCGCTGTCGGAGCGGATCCCCGGGTACTTGTGGGTGAGCCAGGTGCCGCCGAAGCTGCTTTGCGTTTCCAGGATCACAAAGCGCTTGTCCGGGCACTGCTGCTGAAGATGGACCGCGCCGCCCACGCCGGAGATGCCCGCGCCCACGATAAGGACGTCAAAATGTTCCGCTTCCGAGGCCACGCTAGAGAATTGATTTGCTGCAGACATGAGGGTTCCTCCATCACCAAGGTCCCAAGCTTGCGACGATTCCGGGGAGGGCGCCATTGCCGGCGGGGTCATCGGCTTGATAATTTAGGACAATAGTCGACCGGCAGAGTTTGATTATGCGGGCACCGGAAGCGCGGGTACGGGCCGCGGGAGATCTTGCAGCGGCGCCCCGAACCATCGCGGGGCTGATGGGGCAGCTGGGCATGGCGGGCATCAGCGATGAGGCCGCAGCCCGCTTCCTCGAAGCCCAGGGCCTGCCCCGGCGCGCCGCCGAAGATCCCGATTTTCCCCTCACCCTCGCGCAGGAGCTTGCGGCGCTCCAGGCCATGCTGCGCCAGGCGCCCCGGGCCCCGGGGGAGATCATCCAGGCCTTTTCCCTTATCGGCGTTAATCACTATGGCGTGCTGGGGCTGGCCATGCAGCATGCGCCCACCCTGCTGGTGGCCCTGGAGCGCTTGCTCGCATTGCCTGAGCTAAGCTGGGGACACTGCCGCATTACCGTGCTTTCCTATGCGGCGGGGGCTGTCGTGCAGTTCGAGCCGCCGATCTTGCCTGGGGGGGACAGCGCCCTTTCAAACTACTGCCTTTGGAAGGATCTCTTTTCCATCCTCCGGGTGATCTTGGACGTGCTGGGTCCCGCGGGCCGGCCCCAGGAAATCGGCCTCCCCGGCGCGCCCCTAGGGGAACTTGGGCCCCTTCCCGCGCCCCTGCGCTTTGGCACGGCGGAGGCCCAGCTGGTCTTTGGTCCCCGGGCTCTGGAGCAAGCGCCTCGCCTGGCTTCCCCCCTACCTTTTAAGCGCTACGACGCGTTGGCGCGGCGCTTTGCCCGCCAGCTGGGGGGATCGGTAGGGCTAGGGGAGCGGGTGCGGCGCTTGCTCTGGGCCTATCTGCCACCGCCCCGGCGGGAGGAGGTGGCGGCCATGCTCGAACTCGAACCCCGCACCCTGGCCCGGCGCCTGCGCCAGGAGGGGACAGGCTTTCAGCAGCTGCTCGAGCAGATCCTTCGGGAACGCGCTCAGGCCTACCTCCGCCAAACGGACGACTCCATTGCTCAGATCAGCGAACGGCTGGGCTACGCCGACCCGGCGGCGTTTAGCCGAGCCTTTCAGAAGTGGTTCGGCACGCCGCCCTCCCGGTGGCGTGCCGAGGCCCAGGGAGGGCGCCGTTAGCTTTCCGGGGCGCCGAGGCTCCGGAGGTTCTTCACCAGCGTGGCGCCGGCGTTCGCGGGATCGACGGTGCGGTCTACCCTCTGAATGATGCCGTCGGGGTCGATATAGAAGGTCCAGCGGCGAGCCAGACCGTTGTCCCGGAGTACGCCGTAGGCGTCCGCCACGGTCTTGCTCGCGTCGGAAAGGAGCGGAAAGTTCGCGTTGTTTTGCGCCGCAAAGCCCCGGTTGTCCTCCAGATTATCGGTGCTCGCCATGAAGTAGGCGACGTCGAAGGCGCCGAGCTCCTGGCTGGCATCGCGCAGGGCCTTGCATTCAATGGTGCAGCCCCCGGTGTAGGCCTTGGGGAAAAAGGCGAGCACGACCCAGCGCCCGGCGTAGTCGCTTAGGCGATGGGTGTTGCCGTCCGTGCCCGGGAGCGTGAAGGGCGGCGCGGGGTCGCCCGTGCGGAGGGCCTCCGTTTCCCCGAGGGCCGGCAGGGTGGCCAGAGCCAGGAGGGCAAGAACGGCGCCGGCGGTGCTTCGAAGGAAGGCCCTCATGCGCTGAGGTCCAGGGGCTCGGGGAGGGCTTTGCTGAGCATTTTTCGGCATAGGGCGAGGTTCTCCGCAAGGGCCGGAAGGGCGGCCATGCGCTCATAGAAAGCGCGGAAATGGGGGAAGCCCTGGGGCAACTGGGCCACCAAGGCGTACTGGGCGAAGACCGATGCTACGGCGACATCGCCGATGGTGAGGGTCTCCCCGCCGAGGTAGGGACCGGCTTCAAGCACGCCGTCGAGGTAGGCCAGCTTCTCCGGGAGCTTTTCCGTCGCCGTGGCCTTCGCCGTGGCGAGGTCCGATTCCTTACCCTGGAAGCGCGGGAACATGATGGGCCGGAAGATGCCACTTCCCACGACCCCGGCCAGGTCCGTATCCGCAAATTCCTCAAACCACAGGGCCCGGCCTAGGGCGTAGGGGTCCTCGGGGTAGAAGCTGGGCTCGGGATACTTCTTTTCGATGAAGGCGCACATGGCGGAGGAGTCGGGGATGGTGCCCGCCGGACCCTCCGCAGCGATGGTGCGGTCCCGGAGGGTGGGGATGCGGCGCCCGGGATTCAGGGCCGCGTACCAGTCCGGCATGCCGAGCACGGGAACATTCTCCGTATCGAAGGCGACGCCCTTGCTGCGAAGAAGAAACTCCGCCTTGCGGAAGAAGGGGGAGAGGGGGCTGCCATAGAGCAGGATGTCGGCCACGATGCGCCTCGCAAAGCTTCAGCTGGAAAGGCTGCATCCTTGCGCAGGGCTTGATTCGTGGCAAGGGGCAGCGCCGGGCGCCGGGCGAGGCCCTAGGTCGGGCGTGCGGCCCGGTAGAAGCGCACCGTGCGAAAGAGGGGGGATTCGTCGAGGTCCGGCAAGGTAGCGGCTTCTCGCGACCACAGGCATTCCCAGGCGGGCAGTTTCTCTGGCGCCACCCGGGCATCGGCGATGAGCAGCTCCCGCCCCGTGGCTTGAAGGCCGTCCACGAGGGGGCGGTTGGCGGGGTCGTAAAGGACGTCCGCGAGCAGCAAAAGATCCTCGTTCTCCGGCGGGGGAAGGGCCTCCAAGCTCAGCACCGGACGAAGCGTGGTGACGCTATTGAGCGCCGCGTTGGCCTCCATGGCGGCGAGGGCTCGAGGATCCTCGTCCACGGCGTAGACCTCGCTTGCGCCGGAAAGGGCCGCGGCGAGGGCCGCCACCCCGGAGCCCGCGCCGAAGTCGATCACCCGACGGCCCTCGACGGCTACGCGTCCTTCAAGGATCTCCGCGGCGAGGGCGTGGCCACTGGCCCAGCAAAAGGCCCAGTAGGGTGGGGTGTCCTGAAGCTGAGCGGCGGCTTCCGGAGCCAGGGGCCCGGCGGGCACCGTGGGGCCTAGGAGCCAAAGGCGCAAGGACGGGGCGAGGGGGAGGGGCGTTGGCACAAGGGTCGCGCCGGGAATGAGCGCCGCGAGGTGCCGTTCCAGCGCAGCGGGAGGAGTTGGAGGGCTCGAGGCTGGGGGGTTTCGTTCGCTCATAGGGCGCGCATAATGCCAGAACGTTCGTTCAAGCCAAGGATGCTTCCCATGCCCCTACGCCACGCCTTTCGCGCCGGTCTCCTGGCGACCGCCCTGGCCGCCGTTTCCTCCGCGAGCCTTGCCGATGACCTGTCCATGATTCCCGACGATGCGGTGGCGCCGGCGGTGCGCGCTAAGATCGAAGCGGTCATGCCGAAGGTGGTGAGCTGGCGCCGGGACCTCCACGCCCATCCGGAGCTCGGGAATCGAGAGTTCCGAACCTCCGCGCTCATCGCCGAGCACCTCCGGAGCCTGGGCATGGAAGTGGAAACGAACGTGGCGGTGACCGGTGTGGTGGGCGTCCTTCGCGGTGGCCCGGGCCCCGTGGTGGCCCTGCGCGCGGACATGGACGGCTTGCCCGTGACGGAGTCTGTGGATCTGCCCTTCGCCTCCAAGGTGCGTACCGACTACAACGGCCAGGAGGTGGGGGTGATGCACGCCTGCGGCCACGATAACCACATGGCTATCCTCATGGGCGCCGCCGAGGTCCTCGCGGGCATGAAGGATGAGCTTCAGGGCACGGTGAAGTTCATCTTCCAGCCTGCGGAGGAGGGCGTGCCCCCGGGGGAAGAGGGCGGCGCTGAGCTCATGCTGAAGGAAGGGGTGTTTAACGCCCCGACCCCGGAGGCGGTTTTTGGTCTGCACGTCTTCCCCATGCCCGTGGGCACGGTGGCGACGCGCGCCGGGGGGCTTATGGCGTCCTCCGATAGCTACGAAATTACCGTGCAAGGCAAGCAAACCCACGGTGCCATGCCCTGGGGCGGGGTGGATCCCATCGTGGTGGCCAGCCAGATCGTCATGGGCCTGCAAACCATTCCCTCGCGTCAGCTTGATGCGACCCTTACCCCCTCCATCGTGACCGTCGGCGCTATTCACGGCGGCCTGCGCAGCAACATCATCCCCGACTCCGTGGAGATGATCGGCACGCTTCGCACCTTCGACGCGGACACCCGGGTTGATATCCACGAGCGGCTTACGCGCACGGCCCAGAGCATCGCGGAGAGCGCCGGCGCCACCGCCGACGTCAAAATCAACCTGGGTTATCCCGTAACCCGCAACGACAACGACCTGACCGCGCAGATGGTGCCCACCCTGGCCCGGGTGGCGGGAGAGAACTACTTCGAAAGCCCGCGGAACACGGGGGCGGAGGACTTCTCCTACTTCGCTGAAGCCGTGCCGGGGATGTTCTTCTTCCTGGGCGTCGCCCCGGAGGATCCGACACTCGTGGCGCCGAATCACTCGCCGAAGTTCTATGCCGACGAGCGGGCCCTGCCCGTGGGGGTGACGGCCATGACGGCTTTGGTGCTCGATTACCTCGAGGCGGCGCGCTAGCCCCCGTAGACGATGCCCGATTGGCTGGCCGTACCGAGAAGCAGGCCATCCCGAGAGAAGAGGTGCATGCGTCCGTGCATCACGCCGGACGCGATGCCAAAGACCTGCATATCGCAGAGCACCCAATCCGTGGGCTGAACGCGTATCAAGCGCAGGGTGTTATCGAGGCTTAAGGTTTCCACGGGCAAATCCAGCGCGGCCGTTACCGCCGCAGGGATATAGTCGGCGATGACGGCGAGGAGCCCTGCGGTGAGCGGTTCCCCTTCCCGGCTTCGAATCCACATGCGAGCGCGCCCCTCGTCTTCTCCGGGGAGGCGCTCAATGGGGCGAATCTCAAAGCGGTTGTGTAGGTCTGCGTCTTCCTCGTAAGCAAGGGGCACCCCCTCAGCCTCCCGGGGCGACGGCACCACGGGGATCTCGGCGAATTGCCGGGGGCTGAACTCATCCCGGGCGCCGAGGGCGGCGTTCACCGTGAGAATCTCCCGACCACCGACGTGGCCCATGACCCGCGCTTGGGTCACGGTGTTGCCTTCCACCACCGGGTCGACGTCGATATCCAGGGTGCTGTTCGGTTCCGCGTAGGCGAGGTACTGAGCCGTAGCCCAAATGAGAGGCCGCCCCGTGGCCGTCTCTAGCGCCGTTACTGCGGCGCCTAAGCCCACCCCGCCAAAGAGGAAGGATCGGGGCGCCGTGCCGATGCACAGGGCCCGGGTGACGGGCAGGATCCACCGCAGGGGGTTGTGGGTTTCCTGCGGGGCGTAGAAGGGGCGCGAGTCCACGGCCTGTCCTTAGGAGCGACAAATTTCCCCTAAGGGTACCATCGAGGCTGCCCTAGCGACGAATGAGCGTCAGCAGTTCGTCGGTTTTTTCCTGCATGAGCGCCGCGTCCCCCCGGGTTTCCAGGTTCAAGCGGATTACCGGTTCCGTGTTCGACTTCCGAAGATTGAAGCGCCAGGTATCGAACTCCAGAGAGAGCCCATCGAGGGTGCTTTCGGCAATCGCATCCGGCGCATAGCGCGCGCGCACCCGGGCCATGGTTTCGTCGGCGTCGGCAACGCTGGAGTTGATCTCCCCCGGGGAGGGGTAGCGGGCCATGCGTTCCTTCACCAGCGCCGCGAGGGTGGTCTGCTTCCGCGCCAATAGGTCGAGCACGGTCAGCCAGGGGATCATCCCGGAATCGCAGTAGGCGAAGCTCTTGAAGTAGTGGTGCGCGCTCATCTCTCCGCCGTAGATGGCGTCTTTTTGGCGCATGGTTTCCTTGATAAAGGCGTGGCCCGACTGGGAGGGCAGGGCCTCGCCGCCAAGGCTGGCCACGAGCTCTTCCGTGTTCCAGGTAAGGCGCGGGTCGTAAACGATCCGGGCCCCCGGGTTCTGCTGGAGGAAGGCTTCGGCCAGCATGCCCACCACGTAGTAGCCCTCGATGAAGGTGCCCTCGTGATCCCAGAAGAAGCAGCGGTCGAAGTCGCCGTCGAAGGCCACCCCAAAGTCCGCCCCCGCCGCCCGCACGGCGTGCCCCGTCACCGGCTGCTGGTCGTGAAGGAGGGGGTTGGGAATGCCGTTGGGGAAGGTGCCGTCGGGGGTGTTGAACATCTTCTCAAAGCGGAGAGCGCTGCCGGCCCGCTGGAAAGCGGCCTCTAGCCGATCCACCGTGGGGCCTGCGGCGCCGTTTCCCGCATTCAAGAGGAGCGTCCCCGCCGGAAGCTTGCCAGGATCCACATAGCTCATGAGGTGTTCGATATAGGGCGCGCTGTGATCGAGGCTTCTCAGCGTGCCCTGGTGGGCGCTGGCACCCACCCCCGCCTCCGCCAATGCCCGAATATCCTGAAGCCCCGTGGCCCCGGAGATGGGTCGGCTGTCTTTCCGCACCAGCTTCATGCCGTTGTAGTTGATGGGGTTATGACTGGCCGTGACCATGCAGCCCCCATCGACCCCCAGGGCGCTGGTGGCAAAGTAGACTTCCTCCGTGCCACAGAGGCCGATGTCGATGACCTCGGCGCCGAGGGCTTGGCAGCCCCGGGCAAAGGCGGCTTTCAGTTCCGGCGTCGAAAGGCGAATATCCCCGCCCACGACCACGGACTTCGCCCCGAGGTACTGGGTAAAGGCCCGGCCGACCCCTTCGGCGAAGTCGGGGGTGAGCTGCGTTTCGAGCTCGCCGCGGATGTCGTAGGCTTTAAAGCTGTCGTAAGGATTCATCACCATTTCCTTGGCCGTTGCTGCGCGCATTGTGAAGCGCCGGCGAGCCGGGTCAAGGCATAAGGGGAGAAAAGGGCTATGGCCTTGACCGGTCGCTTGCTTGGCCTTGGGGGGCTGGTGCCCTTCCTCGCCGCCGCCCTCGGGGCCTGGCTCACGGGAGATGGGCGCTGGGCCTTCGCGGGCCTGCTCTACGGCGCCATCATTTTGTCCTTCCTGGGAGGCATCCAGTGGGGCCTGGTGCTCGGCGAAGGGGCCGAAGCGCCCCGGGGTG
>RGAU01000094.1 GCA_009919975.1 Gammaproteobacteria bacterium | reverse complement strand
CGAACACCGCTTCGAACCACCGGGGCATGCGCTTGATGTGCTGCGTGTGGGGCCAGAACATGTAGGTGATATTCACCTGCAGGGCCAGCATGACCGCCAGGGGCTCGAAGCCCAGGAGCGCCACGGGCAGGTAGAACCAGGGCTCGTAGAGCGCTTCCACCACGGACTGGCGGAGCGCCGTTGCACCCAGGTTGTACTGGGTGCTGGAGTGATGAACGATGTGCGCCGCCCAACCCAAGCGAACTTCGTGCAGGACGCGGTGGTGCCAATAAAACGCAAAATCCACCGCCAGGTAGCACAGCACAAAGGTGAGGGGCGTGGTTTCTAGCTGCCAAGGGGCGAACTGGCTCGCAAAGAACATTGCCCCAAAGAACACCCCGCGCATGAGCACCTGCACAGCGGTGTAGGCCAACCCCGTCGCGATGCTGCAGAGCGTGTCCTTCAGACGGTAGAAGTGGGTGTTCCCCCGAAGCTCAAGGAGCGCCTCTAGGAGCACCAGAGCGCCGTAGAACCAGAGGGCGCCGGCCGCAAAGCCCTCAAGCTGCGCTTCCAGATTGCCCATGGGCTAGCTTCGAAGGCGCTTGGCGTCTAAGCGCAGACGCCCCAGGGCCAGAGTTCCCAGCACCGCCAAAAGGATCGGCGCCATGGGCGGCCCTCCAAGCAACGCGACCACAATAATCGCCGCGGCCCAGGCTAGGCTCTGCATCACCATCATTTTTCCCATCTCAATCCCCCTCCTGCCTTCTCAACGTCTTATCTTGCCCCGCGAGCGTTTCAAGCGCTGCGCTTACGCGCGGGGCGGGGCCTTCTCGACGGGCCCGCCGGCGGCTTGCCACCAGCCCGAGGCGCAATGGAAAACAAAGGTTTTGTCTTCCCCGAACTCCTCCTTGAAGTAGGGGCTTTCCGGGTCCACCCAGAATTCCAGCATGCCCCGAGGGCAATGGAAGCTACCGGGAATGAAGCCGTCACGCTGCCGCTCCCGCACATCGCGAAGATCGACGATGAGGACGTCGTCGCGCTCGAGCAGGGCTTGCCCAGCTTCACTGTCAATTTCCTCAATCTGGGCTCGGGCTGCGGCCACGAGGGATGCAGCGGAGTGCTTTAGCGGCTTAGCCATGGCTAGGCTCCTTTTTCCTGTGAGTCGGCCCTCGGCGGCGCATACACCGAAAGCGCCTGAATCAGTCGGTCCACTTCCTCGGGGGTGTTGTAGTGCGCGAAGGATACGCGCACCACCCCGCCCTCTCCCGCCAGCCCGAGGTGTTCGATGAGGCGTCGGGCGTGGAAATCCCCGTAGCGCACGGCCACCTGGGCCGCTTCCACGGCCCGGGCCACGGCGCCGGCGTCCCAGCCCGCAAGACGGAAGCTGATGATCGGCAGCCGATCTGCTGCCAGACCGTCCGTGCCGCCGACGATGTCGGCGTCTGGGCGGCTACGGAGATAGGCCAGGAGGCGCTCCGACAGGCGGCCTTCGTGGGCGGCGATGGCGTCAAAGGCGGCATCGAGGGCGTCGCTGCCCTCGACTCCCGGCGCAGTGTGCTGCCCGAGGGCCTCGAGATAGGGGGTAATGGCGGCCGCCGCCGCCGCAAGCTCGTAATTCGGGTTGCCCGGCTCGAGCTTCTTCGGCACCGCATCGATGAAGTGGTGATACTGCGGGGGCAGCGCTTCAAGGTGGGCGCGGCGCCCCCATAGCACGCCCTGATGGGGGCCGAAGGTCTTATAGAGAGAAAAAGCGAGGTAATCGATGGGCAGGCGGGCCACGTTGATCCGCCGATGCGGGGCGTAGGCCACCGCGTCCACGGCAAGCTGGGCCCCCGCCCCCTGCACCCGCTCGCCAATGGCCTCCAGGGGCATCACCTGGCCCAGAATGTTCGACGCCCAGGTGACGGCGACGAGGCGCGTTTTGGGCCCGAGAAGCGCGTCAAGATCCTCCAGCCGCGGCACCCGGGTCTTGGGGTCAAGCGCCCAAAAGCGGAAGGTCACGCCGCGCTCCCCCAGCACCTGCCAGGGGCCGATATTCGATTCATGATCAAAGACGGTAAGGATCACCTCATCGCCCGGGGCGAACTGCGGAGCCAAGGCCCGGGCCAGGAGCTGGAAGCCTCCCGTGGTCGACGGCGTAAACACCACTTCCTCAGGTTCCGATGCGCCAATCAGGCGTGCCAGGGCTGCGCGATGGGACGCCAAGGCGTCAGCAGCGGCCTGGGACCGGGGATAGGTGCCGCCGGTTTGGACATTGGAATGACGGAGATAAGCCGCCATTGCGTCCAGGGACGCCTCAAGAATCTGCGTACCGCCGGCGTTATCGAAGTACGCCCAGCCGTCGTCTAGGCCACAAAAGGCCCCACGGGCGAAGGCAAGGGGGAAGGTCATGGTTCGCTAGGCTCCTCTTGGACAGCGCCCGGGGTCAGGAAAGCCCGAACCCCTGCCGGGGCCTCGGGGCCAAAAAAACGGGCCGCGGGCAGGGGCGTGGTGAGCTGACCCTCCCGAAGCAGCGCCACAGCGCCACCCCCCGGGCCGTAAGGGCGCGAAGCACCGCGCCCAGGCTCGCAGTGCGCTCGGGATCGAGCGCGGACGTGGGTTCATCAAAGAGGAGTACGGCGGGCCTCAGCGCCAGGGCCCGGGCAATGGCGACCCGCTGCTGCTGCCCCCCGGAAAGGGCGCGAGGCTTCTTATGCGCAAAGGCTTCCAGGCCGACCTGGGCGAGGGCGTCCCGCGCTCGAACTTCCGCTTCCCTCGCGCCCAGCCCCTGTGCCGCACGCAGGGCCAGGGTGACGTTGCCGAGCGCATCAAGATGAGGGAAGAGGCGAAAATCTTGGAAAACGAGGCCCAGCCCGGCGGTGGGATCGGCGAGGGTCAGCGTACCCTCATCCAGCGCTTCCAGCCCCATAAGGCACCGAAGAAGCGATGACTTCCCGGCGCCGGAGGGACCCAGGAGGCAAAGGTGCTCGCCTTGGGCGAGGGTGAGGGACAGGTCGGTGAAAAGCTCATCGGCCCCGAAAGCTTTACGCGCCCCCGTAAGGCTTAGCACGACGGCGCTCACGAGGGCCGTCCCAGGCGCCGCTCAAGGCGGCGCACCATGGCCACCAGGGGCAATAGAATCAGTAAGTACAGCCCCGCAGCGGCGATGAGGGGCGTGGGGTTCGCCTCGAGGGCCTGAGCCTGGGTCGCCTGCTTCAGCAGGTCCGGCATGGCGACCACGGAGGCCAAGGCCGTGTCCTTCAGCACGTTAATGCTGTTTCCCGTTAGGGGCGGAATCACCAGGCGGAACGCCTGGGGCAGCACGATTAGGCGCAGAATCTGCGGAAAGGTCAGCCCGAGCACCCGCCCCGCTTCGCTTTGCCCATGGGGTACGGCTTCGATGCCCGCGCGCACGATCTCCGAGGTGTAGGCGCTGGATACGGCGGCCAGCGCCAAGGTTGCGGAGGCAAAGGCGCTGAGGGAAAGACCCACAAAGGGCAGCGCGTAATAGACCAGAATGAGGAGCACAAGCACGGGCAAGGCCCGGAATACATCCACATACGCCCGCACCAGGGCGCGCAGGGGCGCAGGGCCGTAGAGTCCGAGAAGGGCGAGGGCCAACCCGCCTAGCCAGCCCAGCACGATGCTCAGGGCCCCCAGCTGAAGGGTCAAAAGGAGCCCCTCCCATAGCAGGGGCCAGGCCCGCAGCAGCACCTCGCCATTAAAAAAGGTCTCGAGCATGGCTAGGGGGCTTGCGGGCGAGGGAGGACGGTAACCGTGCTGCTTCCCGGCGCCGGCGCCTGCCCAAACCATTTCTCGTGGAGCGCAGCCAGGGTCCCATTACGTTTCAGTTCGCCGAGGGCCGCATCCAGCGGTTCGAGTACCGCGCTGTCCTTAGCCAGCATGAGGGCGTAGCGCTCGCCGGTCTCGATGCGCTCGGCGATGCGTAGGAAGGGCTTATCCTTGGCGTAGTACAAAAGGGAAGGAATATCGGAAAGATAGGCATCGATGCGCCGGCTCTGGAGATCGAGCATCGCCGGCGCCAAGCCCTCGTAGCGCGCCAGGGACCCGATGCCGTAGCGCCCCTGGGCCGCCGTGGCCCAGATATCCCCGGTGGAGCCCGTATCCACGCCCACCCGCCGGCCCTTCAGGTCCTCGAGGCTTTGCACGGGGCTGGCCTTCAGCACCGTGAGGGACTGGTCGCTGTCGTAAAAGGGTTGGGTAAAGGCGACCTGACCCAGGCGCTGGGGCGTTACGGAAATGGAGGATGCCGCCACGTCGATGCGCCCGGACTGCACGGCGGCGAAGAGGCCGTTAAAGGGAATATTGCGAAGCTCTAGGTCCCGACCCAGGGCCTCCGCGAGGGCCCGGGCAAGATCGATCTCGAAACCCACGTATTGGCCGTCCCGCGCCTGGAACTCCCAGGGCACGTTGCCGATGTTCGCCCCCACCACCAGCGGCTCCGCGCGGCCGCTTTGGCCCGCGATGAAAAGCCCGAGGAGAAGCAGGGACCACGCCCCGCGCCGAAAGGTCACGCCCACCCTGCTCTCCATTCCCTTTTTCCTTAGCCCGAGCCTAACACCAATTGGGCCTAGCCCTCCCCCGTAGCCAGGGCTTCGAGCTCCATCCAGCGCTCGATGCGCGCCTCCAGCGTCGCTTGAAGCTCGGCCAAGGTTGCTAGGGCGGCCTCTGCTTCGGCGCGGTCTCGGGAGAAGAGGTCGGGGTCGCTCACGGCCACCTGCCGTGCTTCCACCTCACCCTCAAGCCGTTCGATTTCTTCGGGCAGGGCCTCAAGCTCGCGCTTCAGCTTGTAGCTGAGCTTGACCGGAGCTTTTTCAGGGGTCTGAGCTGCGGCCGGCGGCGGCGTTACCCCGGGCGCGATGGCCTCTGCCCGGGCCTCGTTCGCGAAGCCCGATTCCGCGACCCGCAGGGTGCGTCCCCGGCGCTTCCAGTCCCCATAGCCGCCGACATACTCCTCCACCCCGCTCGCTTCAAAAACGAGAATGCTGGTGACCACGTTATCGAGGAAGGCGCGATCGTGGCTCACGACGATGAGAGTGCCGTCGAAGGCCAGCAGCTGCTCCTCGAGCACCTCCAACATCTCCAGATCAAGATCATTCGTGGGCTCATCGAGTACCAGAAGGTTATGGGGCTTGGTAAAGAGCTTGGCCAGGAGCACCCGATTGACCTCGCCCCCGGAAAGATGGCGAATCTCCGTGCGCGCCCGTTCCGGGGTGAAAAGAAAGCCCTGGAGGTAGCTATAGATATGGCGATCAACGCCGCCGACGGTGACCGTATCCCGGCCCTCGGCAACATTGAAGGCAATGGACTGATCCCAGCGGAGCCCCTCCCGGGTTTGATCAAAGTAGCCCACGGACAGCTGCGTACCCCGGCGGACCGAGCCCCCCTCGGGCGAAAGATTCCCCAGGAGAATCCGCAGCAACGTCGTTTTCCCCACGCCGTTGTTGCCGACGATGCCGATGCGATCCCCGCGGAGCACTTCCAGATCAAAGCCCTTGAGCAGCGTTCGCCCCGCAAAGGCCTGGGTGAGGCCTTGAGCTTCCAGCACGCGCTTGCCCGAAGCCTCCCCGGAGGAGAGGGCCACCTCCGCCCGCCCCTGGCGCTGCACCCGCTCCGCCCGGGTGCGCCGGAGGGCCTCCAGGGCCCGGACGCGCCCTTCGTTGCGCGTGCGCCGGGCCTTGATGCCCTGGCGAATCCAGGCTTCCTCCTGGGCTAAGCGCTTATCGAAGAGGGCCTCCGCTGCAGCCTCCGCTTCCAGCGCCTGCGCTTTCAGTCGGAGGTAGTCCGCGTAGCCTCCGGGCCAGCTCTGCACCACGCCACGATCGATTTCCACAATGCGCGTGGCGAGGCGCTCCAGAAAGGCACGATCGTGCGTGATGAAGACCACGGTGCCAGCGAACCCGAGGAGCACCCCCTCGAGCCAGGCGATGGTGGCCAGATCCAGATGGTTAGTGGGCTCGTCGAGGAGCAAGAGCTCGGGCTTAGTGACCAGGGCCCGGCCCAGGGCCACGCGCCGCCGCCACCCCCCGGAGAGTTCTTCCATGCGGGCGTTTCCGGGTAAGGACAGCTGGGATAGCACCGCCTCCACCTGCTGCTCCGGCTGCCACCCCTCCATGGCGTCCAGCTCCGCCTGAAGCGTCGCCAGCTTGTCGAGATCCGCAGCCTCCGGCGCTTCCGCGCTCAGCGCCTCCAGCGCCGCCAAGCGCTCAAACTGCGGTGCCAGCGCCTCTCGGAGATAGGCCCGCACGGTCAGCGCGCTTTCCTCCGGCAGGGCCTGGGGCAAGGTGCTGACCCGGAGCCCAGTTCGGGATTGCACGGTTCCGCTGTCGGGCACGAGTTCCCCGCTCAGGATCTTGAGGAGCGTCGACTTCCCGGCCCCGTTGCGGCCGATGAGGCAGACCCGCTCTCCAAGCTCCAGAGCAAAGCTGGCGCCCTTCAAGATCGCGCGGTCTCCAAAGTGGATGGAGAGCGCGTCGCAGCGAACGAGGCTCAAGAGGCACTTCCGCGACGACTCAGGGGCGCACCAAAACGATACCCCTCCCCTCGAACGGACACGATCAGCCGGGCCTCATCGAGGCCCTCGAGCTTCTTCCGTAGCCGGCTCAAGGCCGCAGGAAGGCGGTTCGAGGCGCGCGCGGGCTCGTCCTCTCCCATGGCCGAAGCCAGCGCTTCTCCGCTCACCGGAGCCTCGACCCCCTCACAAAAGGCCGCCACCATGGCCGTTTCCAAAGCGCTCAGGCGCACCGTGCGCCCCCGGGGAGAAACCAGGAGCTGCGCCTGTTCATCCAGCGTCCAGAGGGGCTCCATGCTCCCGCCAGCGCGGCGAGCGACGCTACGGATAACCGCCTCCAGCTCCTTAAATTCGACCGGCTTCACCAGGTAAGCATCCGCGCCTTCCCGCCATCCCAATAGTCGATCTCCGGGGCCGCTGCGCGCCGTCAACATCACGATGGCCATATCGGGACGCTGGGTCCGGAGGGCTCGCGTAATCTCGAGGCCATCAATGTCGGGCAAGCCCAGATCGAGAATCACGACCTCAGCGGTAGAGCCGAGAAGACCGGGTAGCACATCGTACCCATCACTCTCGAACACCACGGAAAAGCCCGCATGATCAAGGAAGAACAAAAGGTCTTCGCGAAGAGAGGCTTCATCCTCCACCACGGCGCAACGAAGGTTTGCCATTAAGGCGCCCCCTTAGGTAACCAAAGCACCAGCTCTACCCCCTCAGAAAGGCCTGGGCGAAAGGCCACCGAGCCCCCATGGCTTTCCACAATACGGCGAACCAAGAAAAGCCCCAGCCCCAACCCTCTGGTTTTACCCTGGGCGGCGCCCCGGGTGTATTTCTCAAAGATCCTCTCGCGCTCATCCTCTAAAAGTGGCGCCCCCTCATTTTGAATGGAAAGGGCGTAGCCAGCCACCGCATTACGTATTTCGGCATAAGCCGTAAGATGCACCGCAGCGCCCCGAGGTGAGTAGCGAACGGCATTCTCAAGCCCATTGAGGAGCGCGAAGCTCAGCAAACGTGCATCCCCGCGGAGGAAAAGGAAATCTTGGTCCGGCAGGGCCTGATGGATGCGCTCGCGCTCGCCCTCAGGAAGCAGCAAGAGCGTCTGGAAAATCAGCTCCCCCAAACTCATACGGTCCCGCCGGAGTTCCAGATTCCCGTCCCGCTCCGCGGCGAGTTCGAGGAGGAGCGATAACCGATCCGCAGCGCTCTGAAGCGTGCTGAGCCTCCGGGCCTCCCGGGGACCAAGGCCCCCATCGGCCTCCGCCGCGGCGGACAGCCCTTGCCGGCTCTGCTGAACCAAAGCGAGAGGGCCTTCTACCGCATCGGCGAGGGCCGCAATCAGGCTATTTCGCAGCGCTTCGCGCGCCTTCTCGGCCTTCTGAACTTGCGCTGCTGCCCGGGCTTGGCGCTCACTTTCTAAAATGCGCCGCCGGTAGGCTTGCGCACGAAGGCCGGAGCCAATATTAAAGATCACCATGACACAAATTTGGCTGGCCGCCAGCAGGTGGGTGCTCCGCTCGCTGTAGGAGCCCACGGCCAGCACTTCGTAGATCTGCGCCAAAAAAATCAATGGGTAGATGGCAAGGGCTCCGGCCATCAGCCGTTCCTCTCCCGGTAACCGCCAGCGCCGACCAATTTCCCGAACCAGAGGGATGAAACCCAGGAGCGCGTAGGCCTGCAGAAGTGGCGCGAGGACCTTGTAACCTCCGACCAGGGAGGCCAGCGCAGCAAACACTCCCAAGCCCGCGCCAACCCAGGCCACCCGATAAAACCCCGGGTAGCGTTCGCGAAAGCCTAGGATCGCGGAAAACACTGCCCAGCTTGCTGAAGTAAGAAGGCAGGCCAGAACCAACTGCAGGGGATGCCCCCATGACGACCGGTCCTGAAGGAGATACCGGCCTAGCAGGCCATCCATAGCCGCCCAGTGCAGGCCAATGATCAGCAAATAGCCGACGAAGACCGCAAAGAACGTATTTCGGAAGAGGAGGAGGTAGACCAGGTTTACGGAAAAAAAGAGAATGACCAGCCCATACCGAAAGCCGAGGGCCAGGTAATCTTGATGCGCCTGGGCTTGCAGTGCAGATTCGGGCCATAGCGTCAGAATCCCCTGAAGCGGTCCTTCGGACTCCACGGCGAGAAGAAAAGCGTTGCGCCCCGACGGAAGGGTTAGGGGAAACAGGGGAAAACGATAGGGAACCGCCGCTTCTTGGGGCTTTATGCGATCACCTTGAACCCCCATACGATGCCACGCACCAGCCCCATCCTGGGTGTAGAGCGTCAGCCGATCGAGGGAGGGAGGGCGCACTTCTAAAAGCCTGAACTGATCCTGGGCTTCGAGATTGTCCACCTCGAAGTACAGCCACGCCACGCCGTCAACATAGCCCAGGCCCAGGGGCCCAGGCAGGGACTCAAAGGCGCCCTGCGCCCGGACAGCTAAGGCTTCGGCCAGGGAAGCCTCCCCCGACCGGTCAAGCCAATGCGTCAGATGGCCGTCGCTCAGCACCAGCGGGCCTTCCCCTGAAAGGGAAGGGGGCGGGAGCCCTCGGTCTGCCGAAAACGCGTCGGCACACAGAAACCAGGCAAAGCACCCCAGAAGGCACCACAGCAGCGCAGGCGCCGTCTTCATGATGCTGCTCCGGGAAAAAACGCCCGCACCTGCAGGGCTCGAGACGGCCAAAGGCAGCCTACGGACAGCTCCACCCCATAGCTTTCAAGGA
>RGAU01000093.1 GCA_009919975.1 Gammaproteobacteria bacterium | reverse complement strand
AACTCGTAGACCCGGCGAAGGTAGCGCTCTACCGCGTCCTGGAGCGGAAGGCTTTCATCCGTGGCTTCCGGCCGGCTCGCGAGCCAAGCGATCTGCTCATCGTTCAAGGCAATGATGGTTTCCGCGAGAAGGTCTGGCTTGCTTAGGCCCTGGCGGAGCAGAGCCGCCGGGGCCACGGCGAGTTCCGTCGCCAACTCCTGAAGGCTGACTGCTTCATAGCCCCGCTCGGAAAAGCGCGTTTTTGCGAGCGCAATGGCCGCTTCCCGGAGTGCCGCCCAGCGAGCTATGCGTTCTTCACCGGTGGTCATGGGCCGGTCCCCTAGCAAAAGATCAGCCTACCCCGGGGACGGTGTAAGGCAAGGCTTTTGCGGCGACCTTGGCTTGCTGATTACGCCCGCATCAGGCATAGATGGGGATAAGAGTTCCGATCGTAGAGCGTACCCATGCAAGACCTCCCAAGCAGCCCTCGCTTGTCGTGGTGCTTTACCTCATGAAGTACGCCACGGACGTGCTGCTGATGGCGCCGGCGGCGGTCTCCGTGATCTTTGGGGTCTCCCGGGTGCTCGATGCGGTTACCGATCCCCTGGCGGGCTACTTCTCCGACCGCACCCAATCGCGCCATGGGCGTCGTCGTCCCTGGCTTCTGGGGGCGGCCCTGCCCCTGGGCTTGGCCTTCCTCATGATCTGGGCCGCGCCTCTGGCCCTTAAGGGCGCTGGGCTTGTGGCCTGGATGGCCGTGGCCGTGGTGACCTTTTATGCGGTCATGACTCTGGTGAATGTGCCCCACCAGTCCTGGGGTGCGGAGCTCTCCGAGGATTACCACGAGCGCACGCGGATCTTCGGGCGACGCCATCTCATGACCAACGTGGGCACGGTCACCGCCGTTCTTTGCCTATTTTTTATCACCCGTTCCGATGAGCCCCGGGATCTCGTCTTGCTGCTCACGGCAATTTTTTCCGTCTTTACCGTGGTGACCATCGTTGCCGCGGCGCTCACGCTGCGGGAACGGACGGAGTTTCAGGGCCGGGGGCCCCAGGCGGTGCTCGGGGTGTACCGGGATCTTGCGCGGAATCCCCACGCCAGGCTGATTATGGTGGTCTTTTTTATCGAGTCCCTAGGAGGCGCCACCATCGGCGTGCTTACGCCTTACATGGCGCAGTACGTCATTTTGCATATCTCCTTCCCCCTGGTGGTGCTGACGTACATGATCGCCTCCACGGTGACCGTGCCCCTGTGGACGGCGCTGTTTGGGTGCTTCTTCTTCGTGGGGGAGGGCGATGTGGCCGTGAGCTATGTGTTGGCCTTCATCCTTGGCGCCGCCGGGGGCTGCGGGAACGTGATCGCCCCCTCTGTGACCTCAGACGTGGTGGATTGGGACGAGCTTGAGACCGGGGAGCGCAAGGAAGGCGGCTACTTCGCTGCCTTCAGCTTCATGCAGAAAAGCGCCGCCGGGATCACCATCATGATCACGGGCTTCGCCCTTCAGCTTTCAGGCTATGTGCCCAACGCCCCCCAGGGGGAGGCGGTGCAGCTCACCATTCGAAGTCTCTACGCCCTGTTTCCCCTGAGCTGCTACTGCATTGGGGCCTTGCTGTTTATGCGCTTTTCCCTGAATGAAGAGGCCCACGCCGTGGTAAAGGCTGCCCTGGCGGAGCGGCGGACGCCTGGCTAGTTGGTAAGCACCGGTGGTGGCTGACGGCGCAGGGCCGCAGCGGTGATGGCGCTCACTAGTGCTTCATCGGCGACGGGCTGGCCGAGGGCCGCGAGGGTGGCAAGGCCACCGGGATTGATCACGTTTGCCTCCAGGAGCATGCCTCCGCGCACATCAATGCCGGCATAGCCAATGCCTGCCCGGGCGAGCTGACGGCCTAGCGCTTGGGCGCGGGAGGCAAGGTCTCGGGGCAAGGGCGTTAAGTGTGCGGTCCCCCCCGCGGCAAGGTTCCAGCCTCCGCGGCTGGTGCCCGGGCGGCGTTCATAGGCGCCTAGGACCGATCCCCGGCAACGAGAATGCGCCATTCCTCGGCGCCCTCGATTTCCCGCTGAAGCAGGGCATAGCGCCCGTTTTCCGTTGCGCGGGCGAGGGCGTCCCCAAGGGCAGGATCCTGGCCGTCCCAGAAGCTGACCTCGGCGCCGAAGCTCCCCGCCGGGGGTTTCAGGACCCAGCGGCCGCTCCCCTGCGCCTGGCGGTGGAGCCAGGGGGCATCGCTGCTGGCGTAGCTTTCCGGGTGGGGAAAGGGGGTGGGGGTGCCGGGAAAGGGGTACTTACTGTGGTAGAGGTAGAGGGCGCTGGGCTGGCTAACGAAGCCTTGGAGGCTCTCAAGGCTTTGCAGGATTTGGCTCTTATCTAGAAAAGCGCTGCGGCTGCCAAAGCCGAGGATCCATAGAAGATCGGCGTTTTTGAGGGCGTGCAAGGTGCCGGTGCCATCGGCGGCCAGCGGCCCCGTGGGGCCCAGGCGCAGGGTGTCGAGATGGAGCGCCCGCACGGTCCAGCCGGCACCGGTGAAGGCCCGGTGGATAAAGGTCGCGTTATCCTCCGGGCCCGGGGGCAGGCCCCCAAGGAGGAGCAGGAGGCTGGGCGCCGGCGCCGCCTGGGCTCCCTGGTTGCATTCCACGGCGTCCATCCCTATTTTCCTTTTCCCAATTCCCCGGGCGGCAGCGGAGGCCCCCATGGCAGCACCGAGCGTGGCAGCAATCAGCGTTCCGCAGTTCGTCCCGGAGGCCCTGGCCCCGGAGCGGGAGCAGGCTCTTAAGGACGCGATCCGAGCGCGTTTGGCCGCGGAGAACGCGGTCCTGGTCGCTCACTATTACACCGATCGTGCCGTGCAGGAACTCGCCGAGGAGACCGGCGGCTGCGTGGCCGACTCCCTGGAGATGGCGCGCTTTGGGCAGAAGCATGCGGCCAAGACGCTTGTGGTGGCCGGGGTGCGCTTCATGGGGGAGACGGCCAAGATCCTCTCGCCGGAAAAGCGCGTGCTCATGCCGACCTTGGAAGCCGAGTGCTCCCTAGATCTGGGCTGCCCGCCGGAGGCCTTCAGCACCTTTTGCGATGCGCACCCAGACCGCACCGTGGTGGTGTACGCCAATACCTCCGCTGCCGTGAAGGCCCGGGCGGACTGGGTGGTGACCTCGAGCATAGCCGTGGCAGTGGTGGAGCATCTAAAGGCAAAGGGGGAAAAGATCCTCTGGGCGCCGGATAAGCACCTGGGTGGCTATATCCAGAAGGAGACGGGGGCGGACATGGTCCTTTGGGACGGTGCCTGCATCGTCCACGAAGAGTTCAAAAGCCAGGGCCTCACGGATCTTCGTCGGGCGTTCCCTGACGCGGCGGTGCTGGTGCATCCGGAAAGCCCGGAAGGGGTGGTGGCTCAGGCCGACGTGGTGGGCTCCACCTCGGCGATCCTAAAGGCCGCGGAAACCCTTCCGAACACCCAGTTCATCGTGGCCACGGATCGGGGCATCTTCTCGACGCTGCAGCGCAAGGTTCCGGGCAAGCAGTTTATCGAGGCGCCGACTGCCGGGAATGGGGCGACGTGCCGAAGCTGTGCCCACTGCCCTTGGATGGCCATGAATGAGCTGGAAGCCCTGCTGGCGAGCCTCGAGCAGGGAACCAACGAAATTCATGTGCCTGAGGCCCTTGCCGCGCGGGCGCTCCTGCCTCTCGAGCGTATGCTGGGGTTTCAGGGCGTGCGCTAGCAGGCACGCGCTAGCAGGCACGCGCTAGCAGGCACGCGCTAGCCCGCGAGGCGCAGCCTCATCTCCCGGAGGTCCGCCATGCGCTGGCTCACCCGCGCCGTCATGGGGTAGTCGTCCTCGATGAGATCGAGGGCATAGCGGAGGTGCCGTAGGGCGTTATCGATGGCGCCGTGGAGCTGGAAGTACTCGGCCCGGGCCCGATGCACGGCAATGATATCCCCCGCTTTTCCCGCCGTTTCGGCCAGCGCATACCAAATGCTTTCATCCTGCGGCCGTACCCGGGCGAGGGTTTCAAGGACCCCCTGGGCGGCGCTATGGTGCCCCGCGGCGCCCAGGGCTGTGGCGTAGGCCCGGCGCAGGGGGTACACCCCGGGGCTCACCTTCAGGGCCGCTTCTAGGTGTTCCAGCGCCTTCGTCGCCTGCCCCTCCGCGAGCATGAGCTCAATGGCCGCCAGGGTGTAGGCCACGTTGTCCGGGTCCTCGGCAAGCAGTGGCGCCAGGGTCTCCCGGGCTTCGGCGTGCCTGCCCTGGGCCGTAAGGGCCAGCACGAGGCCGTAGCGCGGCGCCGCCGGAAGCTGCGTGCGCCCGTCCTTAAGCTCCCCGCGAAAGCGCGTTTCCGCGGCTACGGGGCTTTCGGCGAGCAGCATGCGCACCCGAGCGCGCATGAGCTGGAAGGGGAGGGAGAGGGGGTAGTTCTTCCGGGGGTAGGCCGAGGCCTGGGCCCGAGCGTCGGCAATGCGGGATTCCGTCACCGGGTGGGTCAGGAGGAATTCGGGAAGGCGCCGGGAATAGCGGCTGACATCGGCCATGTGCTCAAACATGCGCGACGCTGCCCAGGGGTCCATGTTGGCCCGCACCATAGTTTCCAGGCCCAGGCGATCGGCTTCCCGTTCCCGGGAGCGGCTGTAGCGTAGCTGGTTCTGCTGGGAAACGGCCTGGGCGCTGGCGAGGGCTGCAAGGCCCGCATCGCCGCCCACGGTGGCCATGAGCGCTGCGCTGGCGAGGACCGCCGCCATAAAGGGCAGGCTCGCTTGGCGCTGCGCTTCCACGCCCCGGGCAAAGTGGCGCTGAGATAGGTGGGCCAGTTCGTGGGCGAGGATGCTGGAGAATTCGTGCACCGTGGCGGCCTGGGCGTAGGTGCCGAAGTTGATGCCGACGATGCCCCCGGGGGCCGCAAAGGCGTTGATGGGCTCGGCATCGATGAGCACCAGCTTGAGCTGTGCCTCGCGAAGGTCGCTCGCGGCGGCCAGGCGATAAAGCAGGGCTTCGGTCCAGTAGTGGAGGAGGGGGTCTCCCCGAGTGGGGAGCTGAGCCCGGAGCTGGCGGAGGAAATCGTCCCCGAGCATGGCCTCCACTTCCGGGGACACGATGCCCGAGCTCGCATCCCCGAGCACGGGGAGATCGTCCGCCGGGGCGGTGTGGCCCGCGGTGGCGAGGAGGGTCAGGAGCGCGCCTAGGAGTAGCGCAAGCCCTCGGACTGGCTGAAACATCGTGGCGCCCTTCCCGTGGCGGTGGGGCCGACCCTTCGTCGGCGCGGCCGATGGGCGTACTATGGCACGAGGAACGGGATAACGGGGATTGCCCACGGCGCTATGGATCAAGCAGAAAGCGTTCAAGAGTTGGATGCGACGGGGTTGACCTGTCCCATGCCGCTTCTTAAAGCCAAGCGGGCCCTTAACGGTATGGCCGCGGGGGAGCGCCTTCGCATCCTCGCCACGGATCCCGGCGCGCCCCGGGATTTTCAGGTGTTTTGTCAGCAAAGCGGCCACGAGCTCCTGTCTTCGGAGGTGCGTGAGGGCACCTTTGAGCTGCTTCTTCAGAAGGTTTAGACCCCATGAAACCCTTAGAGTTCGTTCGCCGCTGGATCGATCGGCACCTCGCCCACGAAGAGGCGCTCCTGCTCCTGGTGCTGCTCACCGTGGGGTTGCTGCTCGTTATGTGGCTTGGGGGAACGCTGGCCCCGGCGCTCACGGCGCTGGTTTTTGCCTTCATCCTTCAGGGGGTGGTGACCCGCCTGCGGAGCTGGGGCCTGGGGGCTCAGCCGGCGGTGTGGGCCGCCTACGGTCTTTTCGTCACCATCGTGGTGCTCTTGCTATTTTTCGTGCTGCCGCTCATTGGGCGCCAGCTCTATGGCTTTGTGGAGGCCCTTCCGGCCATCCTTGATCAGGTCCAGGTTTTTGCCCGAGGCCTGCCCGAGCGCTATCCGACCTTGCTCACCCAAGCGCAGATCGATATGGGCCTGGAGGGGGCGCGGGAGGAGATCGTTGCCGCAGGGCAGCTTGTCGTCGAGTGGCTTTTCTCGCGCCTGGGCTCCCTCGTGAGTCTGATTATCTACCTCGTGCTCGTGCCGATCCTCGTGTTCTTCTTCCTGAAGGATAAGGCGCGGCTGCTGGGTTGGGCGCAGAGCTTTCTACCTAGGGAGCGCCCCATGCTCGATCAGGTGGGCGCAGAGATGAACCTCCAGATCGCCAACTATGTTCGGGGCAAGGCGCTGGAAATTCTCATCGTGGGCAGTGCGGCCTTTGCGACCTTTTGGGCCTTTGACCTGAACTATGCGGCGCTCCTCGCCGTGCTGGTGGGCTTTTCCGTGCTCATTCCCTTTGTGGGGGCCACCCTCGCGACCTTCCCCGTCGCCCTGGTCGCCTTTGGGCAATTTGGCTGGGGCCTCGATTTTGGCTGGGTGCTTCTGGCCTACGGCGTCCTGCAGGCGCTGGACGGGAATGTGCTCGTGCCCCTGCTGTTCTCGGAAGCGGTGGATCTCCACCCCGTGGCCATCATCATCGCCGTGCTGGCCTTCGGCGGTATCTGGGGCTTCTGGGGGGTCTTCTTTGCCATTCCCCTGGCGAGCCTGATTAAGGCGGTAATCAACGCCTGGCCCACCACGCCTGCCGAGCCCGCCTAGCCCTGCCCGGAGCAGGGCGCTACCATGGCGCGCGGCTTCGCCGCCTTCGACCCTAAAGGATCCCCTCAGCATGTTTAATGGCAGTTTCGTGGCCCTGGTCACGCCCATGACCGAAGCCCGGGCCCTCGACTGGGGCGCGCTTGATGCGCTGGTCGATTGGCACCTCGAAGCCGGCACCCACGGCTTCGTACCCGTGGGCACCACGGGGGAATCGCCGACCCTCGATATCCCCGATCACCTGAAGGTGATTGAGCGCGTCATCGAGCGGGTTGGAGGGCGGCGTCCCGTGCTGGCGGGCACGGGCTCCAATGCCACGGACGAAGCGATTCTGATGACCCGGGAAGCCCAGGCCATGGGGGCGTCCGGCTCCCTGCAGGTCACGCCTTATTACAACAAGCCCACGCAGGAGGGGCTGTTTCAGCATTTTTCGGCCATCGCCGATGCCGTTCCCATGCCCGTGGTGCTCTATAACGTTCCGGGCCGTACCGCTGCCGACCTCCTGCCGGAAACGGTGGGGCGCTTGGCAACCCATCCGGGCATCGTGGGCTTGAAGGAAGCCACCGGTTCGGCGGCGCGCATCCAGGACCTCAAGGCGCGGTTGCCTGACGATTTCGCCCTGCTGAGCGGGGAAGACGGCATGAACGTCGAGCTCATGGAAGCGGGTTGCGTGGGGGTGATTTCCGTGACCGCCAACGTGGTTCCGGGGACGCTGGCGGCCATTTGTGAAGCGGCCCTTGCCGGGGATTTTGCGAAGGCGCGGGAACTCGATGCCCCCTTGGCAGCCCTCCATGAGGCGCTTTTCCTCGAGCCCAATCCCATCCCCGTGAAGTGGGCCTTAGCGGCCCTGGGACGTATGGAAGGGGGCATCCGTCTGCCCCTGACGCCCCTTAGCCCGGAGGCGCAGGAGCCCCTCCGGGCTGCCCTTACGGAACTTAACCTTCTGGGAGAAAGCGCATGAGCCTGCGTCGGGGAGCAGGGCTGCTTGCACTGGCCATCGGCCTGTCCGGGTGTAGCTATCTTTACGGCGAGAAGGCGCTGATCAAGAGTCGCGAGGACGCCTATCGGGAGGCCCGGGAAACGGTGCCGCCGGTGATTCCCGAGGATCTCGACGGTTCGATCCTGCGCGATGAGATGGCCGTTCCGGACGTGTTGGGCATGGAAACCTATCGCCAGCTTGAGGACTATCCCCTGCCGCGCCCTGCCTCGCTCTTTGCGCCGGAGGAAGAGCGGCAGGTGCGGATTCAACGCTTTGATGGCGATGAGTGGGTGGTGGCGCCGAGCACGCCCTCCGTGGTGTGGCCGCGCATCAAGCAGTTCCTGAGCGATAACGGCGTCGCCGTGGTGCGGGAGGTGCCGGAGGCCGGCATCCTCGAGACGGAAACGCTGGAGCTCACGCTGCAGGGGCGCTATCGCGACATCGTTCGCACCGTGCTCTCCGAAACCCCTCCAGGCCCCTTTGAAACGGCTCAGCTTCGCGTGGAGCAGGCGGTGCGTGCCGGGGCGACGGAAATCCACCTCGTATTGCTCTCCACGGACGTGCTTCGCCTCGAGCGCGGGGATGATGGCTATGACGCGGTGATCTTTGATGAGCTTGGGGAGCGCCCCGTGGACCGCGAAACGGGGGAGCAGATTCTAACCGTGCTTCGCGAATTCGCGAGCTAGCGGTTCGTGCTCAGCGTCGCGTCCCTCGGCAGTGGGAGTAAGGGCAATGCGACCCTGGTGCGCAGCGCCCAGGGCTGCATTCTTATTGATTGCGGCTTCAACTTTAAGCAGCTGAGCGCCCGCCTAGTCCCCGCGGGGCTCACCCCCGACGATCTCACCGCGGTGCTGGTTACCCATGAGCATGGCGATCACGCCAGCGGTATCGGTGTGCTCGCACGACGCACCCGCGTGCCCGTCTATGCTACCCGGGGCACCTGGCGGGGCATGAATCTGAGTCCCGGGCCGAAGGATGGCTGCATCCGCGGTGAGCACAGCTTTACCGTGGGGGATGTCACCGTGCGTTCGGTGACGGTGCCCCATGATGCTCGGGAGCCGGTGCAGTACTGCTTTCACGCTGGGGGGCAGCAGCTCGGGGTTCTCACGGACCTGGGACACTGCAGTGCCCACGTGGTGGAAGCCTATGCGGGCTGCGATGGCCTGCTTCTGGAGTTCAATCACGAACCGGAGTTGTTGGCCGAGGGGCCCTATCCTCCGACGCTGAAGCGTCGCGTGGGCGGACCCTTCGGCCATCTCGCCAATGCCCAGGCCGAGGGCTTGCTGAGTGCCCTGACGCCGGAGCGGCTACAGTTTCTCGTGGCAGGGCACCTCTCGGCGCAAAACAACCGCACGGAACTCGTGGCCGAGGCGCTCGATCGCACCCTTCGCAGCGAGCGCACGACCATGCACATTGCGGAGCAGGATGGCTTTAGCGGCTGGTTTAGCCTGGGCTAGCCCTTGGGCCTCGCGCCCTAGCTTTCCCGAGCGATGGGCTGCAGCGTTGCCGTGGCAATGGCCACAAGCTTATCTTCCTCCCCTTCCTGTTCGGCCCAAATCTCCGCTTGGGTGACCGCCGTGGTGCGCCCTGCCCGAAGCAGCTTGGCCTCTGCCCTGAGGTGCTGGGCCGGTGCC
>RGAU01000092.1 GCA_009919975.1 Gammaproteobacteria bacterium | reverse complement strand
ACGCGGCGCCAGTACCGCTTTGGCGCCTATTTGCTCGATGTGGAAGCGCATCGCCTCGCCCGCGACGGGGGGGAGGAGGTACCCCTCACCAGCGGAGAATTTGATCTGCTGGTGGTACTGGCCCAGCATCCCAATCGGGTGCTCGATCGGGATCAGCTCCTGGATCTGCTGACCGGCGCCGAGCGGGCCCCCTTTGATCGCTCCATCGATGTCCGGGTGACGCGCCTGCGCAGTAAGATCGAGGCCGATCCCACCCATCCGGCCTTCATCAAGACGGTCTGGGGCAAGGGCTATATGTTCTGCCCCGATAGCGCTGCCTAGGCTCTTGCTTTCCCGGCCTCGGCTTAGGCCCGCTTCCCTGCTGTTTCGCACCAGCCTCACCCTAGGCGTGAGCGCGCTGGCCATCGCAGTCATCTCCATCTGGGCCTTAAGCCAATTCGTGATTGCCCCCATCGCCGAGCAATCGGCGGAAGATGAGGCGGCGCTCCTCGTATTGTCGGCCCAAACCTGGGTGGAGCTTCCGCCCCCGGCCCGGCCCTATTACGAGCTTGAGCTCTTCGAAAGTCACGAGCTGGTCCTGTCCCCGGAGCGCCGGCCCCTTGAGCCCGTCGTCGATCCCAGCGGTAGCTTAGGGCTGCTTCAAAGCGCCCTCAGCGATCGGCTGCGCGAGCCTATTGGCCTTTTCGAGGGAGACGATCTGACCTGGGCGGAGATCCCCATGGGCGGGGTCATGCTGCAGCTGGGTTTTGCCCCGGACCGCGGCGAAGCGGCCCCCTGGTCCGTAGTGCTGGTGATTTTTGCAGCGGGGGCCGTGATCGTTTTTTTCGCCTCCCTGCTCATCGTGCGACGCATTGTCCGGCCGCTAGAAGCGGTGGCCCAGTCGGCCCAGGGCTTTCGCGGTGGCGCGGAGTTTGAGCGGCTCCCGGAAACGGGCCCCCAGGAACTCGTTGCGCTCACCCGCAGCTTCAACACCATGGCCGAGGAAATCTCCACCCTCTTGGCGAATCGCACCACACTCCTTGCTGGGGTGTCCCACGATCTGCGGACGCCTCTGGCGCGCATGCGCCTTGTGCTCGAGCTCATGGGCGATGGGGTGGATGGGGATCTGCGGGAGCGCATGGTGCGCAATATGGATGCCATGGAGGCGCTGCTGTCGAAGGGCCTCAAGTTCGCCCGGGGGCTCGCCGAGGGCCAGGCCCGAACGGTGGAACTGGGGGCTCATCTCGCGATGTTGGTCGATACGCAGGCTCAGCCCCTGCTGAGCTTTGAGAACCGGCTCCGGGAGCCGCGAACGGTAAAGCTCGCCGTGGAGGCGCTCGACCGGGTGCTCGAAAACCTCATGAACAATGCGCTCGCCTATAGCGAGGCCCCGGTGGTGCTTCGCCTAAAGGAGAGCGCAAAGGGATTGAAGGTGCAGGTGCTTGATCGGGGCCCGGGCATTCCGGAAGGAGAGCGGCAGCGGGTGTTCCAGCCCTTTTACCGCCTTGAGCAGTCCCGTTCCGTGGCCACCGGGGGGAGCGGTCTGGGCCTCGCCATCGTTAAGCAGCTTTGCGATGCCCAGGGCTGGCGTATTGAAGTGACGGAGCACGGTGGGGGCGGCGGGGCCGTCTTTACCGTGACCCTGCCGCCCTCGGTGCAAGAGCCCTAGGGGGCGGCGCTGGTGCGGAGCGGTTCGGAGAAATGGGCCAGAGGAAGTCCCGCCTCATCCAGGGTGGCCTTGATGCGCGCGTTCATGTCGTAGGTGGTGGGCCAGAGCTGATCCGCGGCCACCCATCCCCGCACCAAATACTGCACCCCCAGCTCCGTGAAGCCGGCCATGGCCACGAGGGGCGGGGGTTCGGTCACGATTCGGCTCTCCCCCTCCACCAGAGCCCGAAGATGCGCGAGCACCGTCTCCCCATCGGCCGTGGGGGCCACGGTGAACAGCCATTCCGCCCGGCGTAGGGGCTCCAGGGAGAGGTTGATCACGGGATTATTCGCCAGCTGCCCATTGGGAATGATGGCCGTACGACCGTCAAAGGTCCTCAGGTGGGTGTTCAGCACGCCGATCTCCGTCACCGTGCCGAGGGTGGTCCCGCTGTCGATGACGTGACCCACGCGGAAGGGCTTGAAGAGGAGTACAAGCACGCCACCGGCAAAGTTCGCCAAGCTTCCCTGAAGGGCGAGGCCCACGGCGAGGCCGGCGGCGCCGAGCACGGCAATGAAGGAAGTGGTTTCCACCCCAAGCATGCCGGCTACGGAGACCAGAAGCAGAGTTTTCAGGGAAAGCCCTGAGAGGCTTAAGAGAAAACCGCTCAGGGACGGCTCGATCTTGCGGAGGTCCATGAGCCTTCGGCTTAGGCGCATGCCACGATTGATCAGCCAAAAGCCCATCACCAAGGTCAGGAGAGCGAAGACCAGCCGGGGCAACAGGGCCCCAAGCGTGTGCAGGGCCCAGGGTAGGAAGCTGGCTGGGTCCGTCAGCATGGAGAGTTCGAGGACAGGGGCGTCGGCCATGGCGCTAGGGTTCGCGGCAAAGGAAGCCGCATTATTGATCGTGAGGGCTACCCCGGGCTAGCCTGCCGCTCCCATTGCTAAGGAGACCCCTGCCATGTCTGCAACCTTCGAAAACGTCCTCTACGAAGTGCGGGGTCCCCTGGCCTTAATCACCTTGAATCGCCCGTCGAAGCGCAATGCCATTTCCCTCGGCACGCTTGAGGAGCTCCATCAGGCCGTGACCCTAGCGGAGCACGACGACGCGGTTCGCGTGCTGGCCTTTACCGGCGCGGGCGACAAAGCCTTTGCCTCCGGCTCGGACCTGGCCGAGGTGGAGCATCGGGATCTCAAGAAGGCCCTCGAGCCCATCGTCCAAGGCCTCGCGGAGCGCCTAGAGCGCCTGCCCAAGCCCACCATCGCGGCGATCAATGGCCTCTGCTACGGCGGCGGCCTTGAGGTGGCCCTCGGCTGCGATGTGCGCGTCGCCAGCGAAACGGCGGCCTTCGCGACCCCGGAAGGCAAGCTCGGCATCATTCCCGGGGGCGGCGCCACCCAGCGCCTGCCCCGGATCGTGGGCCGGGGCTGGGGCATGCATATGCTGCTCATGGGCGAGCCCATTGACGCTCGGCAGGCACTGGCCATCGGCCTCGTTACCAAGCTTACGGCGCCGGAGGCGCTGCTTGATGAGGTGCAGGCCATGGCCGAGCACCTGGCGACCTTCGCGCCCTTCGTGCCGCGCTTTATGAAGGCCATGGTGCACTCGGGCATGGAAGCGAGCCTCGTGGCGGGGCTTGCGCTGGAAAAGTTCGCCCAGGGCGCCCTGTGCGAAACGGAAGACAAGAAGGAGGGGCTTCGGGCCTTCCTCGAAAAGCGCCCGCCCCAGTGGCAGGGGCGCTAGTCGCTGGCGCTCCGCCGACGCCTGCGCCATGATCAGGTCTGTTTAGAGGGAGGAGAAGCCTAATGGCCGTTGATCGTTTTCCCGTGGAATACAGCCACATCATGATGTTTGCCCGCTCCGTGGGCGACCCTAACCCGATCTACCACGATCCCGAGGCCGCCAAGGCCACGGAGCCCGGGGCGGTCATTGCCCCCCCGACCTTCGTGCAGGCCTCGGCCCAGTTCGATCCTGACTATGTGCTGCGCCCGAAGATCGGCGCGCCCTGGTTTGGGTCTGGCAAGAACCCCACGGGGGCTCAGCCGGGCTCCGGCGGGGGCGGTAACGGCGGCGGGCTCCACGCGGAGCAGCACTATGAGTATCACCGCCATCCCCAGGCCGGGGACGTGCTGACGGCCACCGTTAAGCCTGGCAAGAGCTGGGAGAAGCAGGGGCGCCGAGGGGGCAAGCTGCTCTTCCAGGAAACCATTACGGAATACCGGGATCAGAACGGCGACCTGGTGGTGACGGCTCGGGGTATCGGGGTTCGCACCGAACGTCCGGCCACGGCGGAAGCCTAGGGGAGGGGAACTCATGGCCTTAAAAGCAAGCGAAGTGAAGGTAGGGGATAGCTTCTCCTGCATCCTCGTGGAGGATTTGAAGCGCACGCAGATTGTCCAGTACGCCGGTGCCTCCGGGGACTACAACCCGCTCCACACCGATGAGATCTTCACTAAGGACGTCGCGGGCTACCCGAGCGTCTTCGCTCACGGGATGCTCACCATGGGTATGACTGGCCGCCTCCTGACCGATACGGTGGGGGACGGGCGCTTGACGCGCTACGGGGTGCGTTTCACGGCCCAGGTCTGGCCCGGGGATGATCTCTCCGCCACGGCCACGGTGACGGCCATTGAAACGGTGGATGGCACGCCCATCGCCGAGTTCTCCGTGGAAACGAAAAATCAGGACGGGGTGGTGGTGCTCAGCGGTTCCGCTGCGGCGCGGCTCGATCCCTAAATCGTGATCAGGGCCCGGCCGCCCGGCCGGGCCTGTTTTCCCTAAGCCTTCCCTAGGCCTCCGTTCCCTTCCCGAGCCAGCGCCCCGTAAGCACGCCAGCGGTCATGGAGCCGTTCACGTTGAGGGCCGTGCGTGCCATATCGATCAGCGGTTCCACGGAGATCAGCACCGCCGCCACGGTGACGGGGAAGCCCATGGCGGGGAGCACCACCAGCGCCGCGAAGGTCGCGCCGCCGCCGACGCCGGCAATACCGAAGGAACTTATCGCCACGATGGCAACCAGGGGCAGGATGAAGTCGAAGCTCATGGGGTCGATCCCCATGGAGGGGGCGATCATGACTGCGAGCATGGCGGGGTAGATGCCGGCGCAGCCGTTCTGCCCGATGGTGGCGCCGAAGGTCGCCGACAGGTTGGCGATGGGTTCGGGCACCTTGAGCTCATCCACCTGCGTTTCCACGTTCAGGGGGATGGTGGCGGCGGAGCTCCGGGAGGTGAAGGCGAAGGTCAGCACGGGCCAGACCGATTTGAAGTAGGTGCGCACGTTCACGCCGGCGAGGCCCAGCAGGATGGCGTGGATGACAAACATGATGGCGATGGCCACGTAGGAGGCGCCCACGAACTCCACGAGGTTCCACAGGTCCTGGGCGTTGGAGCCCGCCACCACTCGGGTCATGAGGGCGAGGATCCCGTAGGGCGTGAGGGCCATGATCATTTGCACGAGGCGCATGATCACCGCTTGTAGGGTTAGCACCGCTTCCCGAAGCTTTTCTCCTCGGGCCGGGTCTTCCTTGGCCACCCCAAGGGCCGCTAGGCCGAAGAGGATGCCGAAGATCACCACGGCGATGATGGAGGTGGGGCGGGCGCCGGTGAGATCCGAGAAAATGTTGCTGGGAATGAAGCGCACCAGCATGTCCGCAAGGCCCAGATTGGCTACGTTCTCATAGCGCGAAGTGAGGGAGGCAGCCCGCTCAAGCTCCCGGGCCCCTTGCGTGATGGCGTCGGCGCTGAGGCCGAAGAGGTTGCTCACGAAGATGCCCACAAGGGCGGCCACGGCAGTGGTGCCCACGAGAATACCCACCACGCTTCCGCCGATGCGTCCAAGGTCCGCGACTTCGCGCATGCGCACCACGGCGGCGATCATCATTACCAGGACGAGGGGCATGATGACCATCTTCAGCAGGCTGATGTAGCCCGAGGCCACCACGTTGGTCCAGGTGAGGGTTTCCTTCACGGCGGCATCGCCGCTGCCGTAGAGGAATTGCAGCGCAAGGCCGTAGCCCGCCCCCAGGAGCAGGCCCAGAAGGATCTGCCGGCCGAGGGTTAGGCGCGGTTTTCGGAAATTGAATAGCACCCCCGCGAGGAGGACAAACACCACCAGGTTGGCAATGGCTGCAAAGGACATAGGTAATCTCCCTTCCCAAGTCGGCGAACCCTAGCACCGGCCCAGCCCGGTGCGAAGGGAATAAATGCGCTAACTGTCTTTTCTTTTTGTTATAAGCACAGGCCTAGCCTAACCCGGGATGGGTAGCGAGCGCCTCAATGGCTTCCGGGGATTCCAGAGCGCCAAGGTTCTGGCCGTGACGGGCAAGATGCGGTCCGGGCTGTGCCGGGGGCTCGCCTGGGTGCGCAGGGTGTGGCGGATTTCCTGCTCGAGAGCGGCGTCGAAGGTGACCCCCGGGGCTGGGACCACAAAAAGAATCAGCTCCAGGTCATCGCCTGCCGGTCGATCCACAATTAGGCAGTCGGTGAGGGATGAAAGGGCCTCCAGGGGCCCGTAGAACTCCGCCGTACCCATGCGCACGCCGCCCCGATTCAAGACCGCGTCCGCCCGGCCCAGAAGCACCACGCCACCCTTCTCGGTCCAGTAGCCATAGTCTCCGTGGCGCCAGGTGTTGGGATCGTCGGGGAAGTAGGTGGCCCGAAGCCGTTCCCCCGTGGGGTCATCAATGAGGCCCAGGGGCTGGGAGGGGAAGGGCGCCCGGCAGACGAGCTCCCCCGCTGTGCCTTCATCGTCCCGATGGTCGAAGTCCATGGCCATGGCGAGCCCTCTCCCCTGCAGGGCGCCCGCTTCCATGGGGCGCTCGGGGTGGCCCAGGGCAAAGCAGCCGAGGAGGTCCGTGCCTCCGGAGATGGAGCAGAGGGGCACGTCCCCAAAGCGCTGCTTCGCAAAGCCCCAGGCCCAGCTTGGGAGGGGCGCGCCAGTGGATAGCAGCACGCGGAGCGCAGGCAGGGGTTCCCCGTCGCCCAGCTGGGCAAGACGCGTCAGATAGGCTGGCGAGGTGCCAAGGTGGGTAAAGCCGCCCGCCCGGGCGAAGCTCAGGAAGGCGTCCTCGCCCCCCGTCCCTGGCGCATCGGGGGCGCCATCGTAGAGGCCGATGGCCGTGCCGCTGGCCAGAGCCGAGACGAGCCAGTTCCACATCATCCAGCCGCAGGTGGTGTAGTAGAGCAGCCGATCCCCGGGGCCCATATCGCAGTGCAGCTGATGTTCCTTTAGGTGCTGCAGAAGGGGGCCAGCGGTGCCGTGAATGATGCCCTTCGGGGCCCCCGTGGTGCCCGAGGAAAAAAGCACGTAAAGCGGATCAAGCGCCCCTCGGTTGGCGGCGCGCCAGGAATCCCCGGCCCCTGGGGTGGGCCTGCGCAGGGGGGTGAAGCCGTCGAGCCCGGTTCCGAGCACGGCATAGCTCAGGGCCAGCGCAGGGTTCAAAGCTGCCTTCAGCTGGGCGGCCGTTTCCCCGAGGGGCATGGCGCGCCCCTTGTAGCGACTGCCATCGCTCACGAGCAGCGCCTTGGGCTTAAGGGGCGCGAAGCGATCAAGCACGGCCCGGGGCGCAAAATCGGGAGAGCAGCTCGCGAAGGTGCCCCCGAGTGCCGCTGTGGCCAGGGCCGCGACCACTGCCTCGGGGCGGTTGGGGGTTAGCGCGCAGAGCCGGTCTCCCGGACCAAATCCCCCCTCCGCGAGCTGGGTCGCAAGGCAGGCCACGGCATCGCGCAGCGCCCCCCGGGTGAGGCGCGTTTCGGAGCGCCTCCGTGAAATTCACCCGGCCGTCGGGGAAGAAGCGCGTGCCGGCCATGGTGCCGTCGCTACTTCGGTCCCGGGCGCCGGGGTCCCCAGGCAGGTCCGTAAAGGCCCAGAGGGCCCGCCAGAAGGCATCAGGCTCGGCGAGGCTGAAGGCGTCGAGGGCCTCGGCATCCTGCGCGGCCAGCACCGGGCCACCCCGGGCTGCGAGAAAGGCCCGGAAGGCGGTGAGGCGCTGGCCAGCGCTGGCAGGCCAGCCGGCTATGGCCTCCCTAGGGCTGTCGCTCATGGGGGCGGTACCTCGTGGTGGAGAGGCCCACCGCTACGCAGGGCGTGGAGGTTGGCCACCGCCGTGGTCAGGCTTCGGGTTAGCGTTTCCTGGGTAAGCCAAGCGCTGTGGGGCGTCAGCACCACCTGCGGCAGGCTCAAGAAAGGGTGGTCTTCGGGAAGGGGTTCCTGATCGAAGACGTCCAAGCCCGCGCCGGCGAGGGCGCCCTTGCGCAGGGCCGCGAGCAGGGCGCCTTCATCAATGAGCCCGCCCCGCGCCGTATTGATGACGATCGCTCCGGCGGGAAGGCGCGCCAGGGCTTTGGCATCTAGCATGTGGGCCGTAGCTTCCGTTAGGGGCAAGTGCAGAGAGAGCACGTCGCTCTGGGCAAGAAGCGCTTCGAAGGATCGCTGCGCATAGGGCGCCCCGTGGGTGCGCTGGGCGCAAAAGGCGACCTTGGCCCCGAGAGCAGCTAGGACGGGGGCCAGGCGCTGGGCCGTGGCGCCCCAGCCCACCAGCCCCACGCGTCGACCGGAAAGCTCTCCAAGGCCATCTTCCAGCTGCGGGGTAAGGGCCCAGCCCTGGCCCCGGCGCATCGCCGCATCGAGCTGGGGAAGCTGGCGCAGGGTCGCGAGCATGAGGGCGAGGGTGTGTTCCGCCACCGCCGGGGCATTGCTCCCCGGCAGATTGCAGACCGTGACGCCTCGGGCAGCGGCGGTCTGGCGATCGATGGTGTTCACGCCCACCCCGATTTTCTGGATGAGGCGAAGCTTTGGGGCTTTCTCCAAGAAGGCGGCGTCGATGGGATAGAGGCAGTGCCAGAGCACCTCGGTCTCGGCGAGAGCCGCGTCCAGGGCGGGCCCCGCGGCCGCTTCTACCACCGTGACGGCGATGTCGTCCTTCGCCAGTTCGGCAAAGCGCCGCCGGAGCCTGGCCCCGGCAGGATGGTGGTAGAGCACCTTCATGGCCAGCCTTAGCTGGCCTTGGGGCCCGTGCCCAGGAGCCAGCGAAAGGGCTGGATACGCACGGAGCCGAAGAGTCCGGCTTGGGTGTAGGGGTCGGCGGCGTTGAAGGCTTCCACCGCGGCCCGGTCCGGCAAGTCGAGGATGAAGAAGCTCCCGATCATGGTGCTTTCGTCCTCAGCCAGGAGGGGGCCTGCGGCCAGGATCGCCGGAGCCTCCTTCGCGTACGCCAGATGGGCCGGCCGCGTCTCCTGGCGGAGGGCGGCGGAATCGGGCTTATCCCGGCATTCGAGCAGATAGGCCATGGCTAGCCTTCCCCGTGGGCGCGGCGCAGCGCATCGACGGCCAAGGTGACTGCGCCGGCGGCGCCAGGGATCATATGCGCCAGGGAGAAGAAGCTGTGGATCATGCCTTCGAAGCATTTCACGGTGACCGGTACGCCCGCCGCCGCTAGGGCATCGCCGTAGGCGTGGCCCTCATCCCGTAGCGGATCGTACTGCGCGGTGATGATGACCGCTTCCGGGAGCCCCGCCAGGCTCTCCGCCTTGCTTGGGCTGGCGCGCCAATCGTCGCGCTGGCTTTCCGGGCAGTAGAGATCCCAGAACCA
>RGAU01000091.1 GCA_009919975.1 Gammaproteobacteria bacterium | reverse complement strand
CACAAAAGCACGATAGAGAGGTTCGGGCAGGCTTCCCCGCCACAGCAGTGCACTGCCTCGGCGCCCGGATGGCTCGCGCCAGCGGAGGAAGAGGTAGATGGGCGCGTAGCCCGCCAGCGTCAGCACTTCAAGCTGAACCCAATCACGACGCGGGAGGCATAGGGCGACGCCACGATCGTCCCGGCGGTAGGCACGCGGCGCTTGCCACTGGCATGGCCCGAAGGCCCGAAGCAGGACCCCGGCGAGAAGCCCCAATGCCATGGAATGGGGCCATCCTTCCATGGCGATCGTGGCCGCCGTGGCCAGCGCCAGCAGAGAAAAAGCCCCTCGAAGCCAGGCTTGGCTGGGGACAAGCCCCAGGGCATGTTCCCCGCAGGGTAGGGCGCCGAAATCGGGCTCTGCCCTAGTCGTCGATGGCCCCGGCATGGGCCCGAATCTTTGCCACGATACCGCTGAGCTCAGGATCGAGGGGCGCTGCTCGCCCGGTCATCCAAAGGAGTAGCTCGGTGTCTTCCTCGGCGAGCAAGCGCTGATAGGCCAGCTGCTCTCCCGGGGGCAAGGAGGCGTAGGCCTCCTCCACGAAAGGGAGAAAGAGCAAGTCGAGCTCCCGCAGCCCCCGGCGGCTACGCCAGTGCAGGCGCGCGGCGCTGAGCGCGGCGTCCTGCGCAGCGGCGTCGTGATCGGTCGGATCGCAATAGTGTCTCACGAACCACGCCATGATTACGGGGCTCCTCCATGGACGCGCACCGCCAACCGCCAGCCAAGGCCTTCCGCTTGGAACATTTTACCCTGCTTCACCTGGAGGGCGCGGATGCCGCCGCCTTCTTTCAGGGCTATGGCACCTGCGATACGCGGCGCCTCGACGGCACGCAGGCCCTGGAAGGCGCGTTGTGCAATCGCCAAGGCCAAGTCCTCGCGACCTTTCTGGCCTGGGGTACGGCGGAAGCCCTCACCCTCCGGCTCCATGAAACGCTGGTGGCCCCTGTGAGCGCCTTTCTCGAGCCCTATCTCCGCTTTGCAAAATGCGCGCTACGCACTGGCGAAGCGCGGGGCCTGGCCCTGCCCCCGAACGCCCTCGGCGCCCCGCCGCCCCTTGCTCCCGGGGCGACGGCCCCGGCGGCCGATGGGCTAACCTGGGTACAGCCGCCCGCGGGAGATCGAGAGCTTTGGGGAGAAGACGCCGCCCTGGCCCGCTTTTGCGAAAGCGCGGGCATCGAGCCGGGCCCGGAACGCCCGTGGCTCGCCCGAACCCTGGCTGCCGGGCGCCTGCCCTTTACCGCCGACCACAGCGAACAGGACGTGCCCCAGGGCTTCAACCTTGACCGCACTGGCGCCGTGGACTTCAAAAAGGGCTGTTACCTCGGCCAGGAAATCGTCGCCCGACTTCACTACCGTGGGCAGCCGAAGCGGCGACTCTACCTAGGCGAAAGCACCGCGCCCCTCGCGGTGGGCGAAGCGGTGCGGGATTCATCGGGAAATACTTTGGGGACCGTGCTTGCCTGCGCTGCGGAGGAGGCCGGCGCCCCCTACCGCTTGGCCCTTAGCCTCTCAGTAAAAGCGCTGGAGGGCGCTCCCGGTCCCTTCACCACGGATACGGGCCCCCTAACGATCGACCCCAACCTCCCCTGAGCGGGGGACGGAGGGGCCCTCCTTCGGGGCTGTCCTTTAATGAAGCCCCTTCGGGGCATAGGCACCGTCGTCAAGATGGGTAAAGAAGGTGTCGAGGAGGGGGTGCTCGATGGGGCCCCGATCCGCCGCGGGAACCAGGTTACGCTCCGCTACGTAGGTGGTTTTGCTGCTGCCGTGGACGAGCACGTGATACCACGGCGCATCCTTCGGCGGTCGGCTCTGAGCCACCCGGTCATACCATTCGTCGGACAGGGCGAACTCTGCATCGACGCCAAAGATCACTCCCCGGTACCCCTGCTTGTGGTGGTAAACGATGGCCCCAAGGGGAAAGCGCACTCGATTCATGGCGGTTTTGACTCCCGGCGCCATCCCTAGACCGCCCCCTTGGGGGCCCATGGGCCTAGCCTAGGGGGAAACGGGTCACAAACCTAGGGACCCGTCGCAAATTTTTGGTATGACCAATTTGGACTATCCATTGCGGACCGACCTAAAGGTCCGTACCATCGCCCCTCCAAAGAAAACTGGCGCGCCATGAGCACTCCTCACCCCACCCGTACGGAAGACGTCTTCAGCACCCTTCGCCATGAGGTGCTCACGGGCCAATATCGCCCGGGCGAACGCCTCCCCTCGGAGCGAGAGCTAGCCTTGCGCTTTGAGACGGGCCGGGGTGCGGTGCGGGAGGCCCTGCGGAAACTGGAAACCCTGGGGCTGACCAAGAGCGCTCGAGGGGGATCCCGGGTCGCGGCCGTCGATGAGGCAAGTCTCGATGTGCTGGGTCCGCTCCTGGACCTCCACCCCGTGCCCGATGCCGAGCTGGTCGACCAGTGCCTGAAGGTCCTCGAGCTCCTTGTGGGAGACGCCTGCGACCAGCTCCTAGCCGGGGGCTCGGAAGCGGGCATTACCGCGGTGCGAGAGCGCATTGCGCGGTTTCTTGCCCTATCCGCCGGGGATCCCAATCTGCTGACGGCGCGCCTCGCCCTGAGCCAAGCCATGCTAAGGGAGTGCGGCAATCTGCCCATGCGGCTCATTGCCAACGGGCTGCGCATGCAGCTTCTAGAGCGGCTCTGGCCCCGGCTCCCGGAGCCCGACGAGGCCTCCCTAGGAGAAGTCAAAGCCCTGCTCTGGGACCTGGACCAAGCCCTCGAAGGCCGCAATCGCCGCACTGCCCGGCGTGCTCTTCAGGCCCTGACCCAACTTAATCGTGATTACCTGCGGGCGGCGCTCTGCGACGCCGGCGCTACCTGCAACGTCAACGCCCTGCTCCCCACGCCCCCACCTCGAGGTCTACCGTCATGAAGCGCTTCGCCACTCCGATCCTCATCGTGATCGCCGCCTTTATCGGCGCCGCCGGCCTGGTCGCCACAGCGCCCACCCTATCGGCGGAGACCCCGGAGGCCGTGGCGCCGGCGGTGCGGGTAACCACCGTGACCCCGGCGCCCCAGCGCCTCAAGGTTCGCAGCCAAGGCTCCGTGATGCCCCGCACGGAAAGTGCTCTGGTGGTGGAGGTGGATGGGCGCATCGAGTGGGTAAGCGAAGCCATGGTGTCCGGCGGCACCTTTGAGGCCGGCGCACCGCTCCTTCGCCTCGACGACACCGATCCGCGCCTAGCCCTGGAGAGCGCCGAGGCGTCCCGGGACCAAGCCGCTGCCGAGCTCACCAATGCCCGCTTTGAATACGATCGCGTTAAGCCTCTCCTTGATAAGCGCCTTCTGAGCCGCTCAGCGCTGGAAAGTGCAGAACGACGGCTGCGCGTGGCCGAGGCAGGGCTTCGCGCAGGGGAAAGCGCCGTGGCCCGGGCCCAGCGAGATCTGGAGCGGACCGTGCTCCAGGCCCCCTTCGACGGCATCGTTCGCCAGGAAAACATCGATGTGGGGCAGTTCGTGCGCCGCGGTAGCGAGATTGCCCGGCTCTACGCCACGGACGCCATGGAGGTGCGCCTGCCCATCGCCGATGAGCAACTGGCCTTCCTGGGCTTCAGGCTAGGGCAACGCTTTGATCCGGCGGAGGCCCCCCGGGTCACCCTCAGCGCGCCCTTTGGGGGCGTGGAACAGCGCTGGGAAGGTCGCATCCTCCGCGCCGAAGGGGAGCTCGACGCGCGCTCCCGCATGGTCCACCTCGTGGCCCGGGTAGAGAGCCCGGAGCCCACCCTACCCCTGGGCTTATTCGTTTCCGCCAGCATCGACGGGACCCTAGCCCAGGACATCATTACCCTCCCCCGCTCCGTACTGCGGGAAGGCAATCAGGTCATCGTGATCGACGAGGAGAATCGTCTCGAGCTGCGTCCCGTCACACCCCTGCGCTTCTTTGAGGACGACGTACTGATTCAGGAAGGCCTCGCCGCAGGGGAACGAGTGTGCCTCTCCCCGCTCCAGACCGTGGTGGAAGGCATGCGCGTCCAGCCCCTTGAGCAGGGGGGCATGGCACAATGAAGGGCATCATTACCTGGTTCGTCGATAACGTTGTTGCGGCGAACCTCCTGATGTTCATCCTCCTGGCGGGAGGGGTCATGTCCCTCTTCACCACCCACCAGGAAGAGTTTCCAAACGTCGACCCGGACGTGGTGAGCATCACCGTGCCCTACCTGGGCGCCTCCCCGGAGGAGGTGGAACGGGGCGTGTGCATCCGCATCGAAGAGGCCATCGAGTCCATCCAGGGCATCGACAAGGTCAATACCACGGCCAGCGAAGGCGTGTGCTCCGTTGCCGTCGAGGTAGCTGATGGCTTCGATTCCGCCTCCGTGGCCAACGACATCAAAAGTCAGGTGGACGGCATCAACACCCTGCCCCGGGAAACGGAAAAGCCGGTGACCACGAAGTTCCTGTTCCGCGGTGGGGTGATGCAAATCATGCTCACGGGGAACGCCGATGAGCGCACCTTAAAGCTCCTTGGGCAGCAGCTCCGCGATGACATCGTGGACTTGCCAGGCATCTCCCAGGCAGACCTGGTCTACACCCGCCCCTTCGAAATCTCCATCGAAGTCTCCGAGGCGACCCTTCGGCGCCACGGCCTGACCCTGGCCCAGGTAGCCGACGCGGTGCGCCGCACCTCCGTGGACATGCCCGGGGGCACCATCAAAACGGACGGCGGCGACATCCTGGTCCGCACGGAGGGCCAGGCCTACCGGGGCATCGAACTTGAGGACGTCGTGGTTCTCACGCGCCCCGACGGCACCCGGGTGCTGCTCCGGGACGTGGCAACGATCATTGATGGCTTTGAAGAGGGGGATCTCCTCGCCCGCTTCGACGGCACCCCTGCGGTGATGGTGAAGGTGTACCGCGTGGGGGATGAGGACATCATCGAAATGGCCGAGACCCTCCAGGCCTACCTTGAAGAGGCTCGGGCGGAGCTCCCCGACGGCCTGGAACTGGTGATCTGGCAGGAGGAGTCGGAAGAACTACGGGTCCGCCTCGATACGCTGACGGAGAACGCGCGCAACGGCCTCGTGCTCGTGCTGATCATCCTCGCCCTGTTTCTGCGCTTCCGCCTCGCCCTTTGGGTCGCCGCGGGCATCCCCATTGCCCTCCTGGGGGCCATCATGCTGTTCCCCTTCTTCGATATCTCCATCTCGTCCCTCACGGTGATGGCCTTCATCCTCGTCCTCGGCATCGTGGTTGATGATGCGATCGTGGTCGGAGAACGGATCTACGCCCATGAACTTGAACATGAGGACCGGCGTCAGGCCGCCATCGAAGGCACCTTCGAGGTGTCCATCCCTGTAATCTTTGGGGTCCTCACCACCATGGCGACCTTCCTCCCCCTGCTGCTCGGGGGCGGGCGCATCGGGGACTTCTTCTCCGTCATTGGCTACGTGGTCATCATCGCCCTGGTGTTTTCGATCATTGAAAGCCAGCTCATCCTGCCCGTGCACCTCCGGCACCGGAAAACCTCAGGCTACCTGTTCGAAAAAACCGCCTTCATTCAGGGATGGGTTCGCTTCCAGAGCCGGCTCCAGGAGGGGCTCGAACGCTTCGCGGAGACGCGTTACCAGCCCCTGCTCGAGAAAAGCATGCGGGGGCGTTACAACACCGCGGCCCTGGCCCTGGGCGCCCTCATCATCGCCGGGGGCCTCATCGCCAGCGGGCGAGTCAGCTTCCAATTCTTCCCCTCCGTGGAGGGGGACCGGATCTACGCCACCCTCACCATGCCCGAGGGGGTTCCCGTGGAGGTCACCTCCCGGGCCGTGGCCCAGCTCGAGCGCGCAGCGGAAACGCTCAGGGACGAATTCGACGCCACCCGCCCCGCGGAAGCGCCAACGCTGGTCCAACATACCCTAACCTCCATCGGCACCCAGATTGGCCGCGGGGGCGGCCCCCAGCGCAGCAGCGGCCCGGGGCAAAGCCACTTCGCCGAGGTTGCCATTGCCCTGCCGCCCTTTAAGGACCGGGAAGGGGTGTCCATTAGCGCCATGACCCAGCGCTGGCGTGAGCTCACCGGCCCCATCCCCGATGCGGTGGAGCTGTCCTTTAGCGCCGCGGCTTTCACCACGGGGGACGCCATCAACTTCGAGCTGACGGGCCGCGACGTGGACGAACTCCGGCGCTTCGCAGCCACCCTTCGGGGGGAGCTCGCGCGCTACAACGGGGTCTACGACATCACCGATTCCTTCCGCGCCGGAAAGCAGGAGATCAAGCTCGCCCTGACGGAAGAAGGACGGGCCCTGGGGCTGACCATGAACGACCTGGCAAGCCAGGTTCGCCAAGCCTTTTACGGTCTGGAAGTGCAGCGGGTACAGCGCGGCGTGGATGATGTGCGGGTGATGGTGCGTTACCCCGAAGCAGAGCGGCGCTCCATCGGTAACCTGGAGGATATGCGCATCCGCACCGCGGATGGGGCGGAGGTCCCCTTTAGCACCGTGGCTACCATGGATCTGGGGCGCGGCTTCTCCCGCATTCTGCGCAAGGACGGGCAGCGCATCGTCAACGTCACCGCCGAGGTGGATCGGGCCCGGACCACGCCGGAGAAGATCATCGCCGCCATCAATGAGACGCGCATGCGAGACCTGCTGGCCGCGCACCCGGGGGTTAGCGTAGGCCTAGGAGGAGAGCAGGAGGAACGGGCCTCCTCCTTCGCAAGCCTGGGCCAGGGATTCCTGCTTTCCATGATGATCATCTTTGCCCTGCTGGCCATTCCCCTGAAAAGCTACCTCCAGCCCCTGGTCATCATGAGCGTAATCCCCTTCGGCGCCATTGGGGCTATCACGGGCCACTACCTCATGGGCGAGCCCCTGGTGTTCTTCTCCATGCTGGGCATGGTCGCGCTCTCCGGGGTGGTGGTGAACGCTTCCCTCGTGCTCGTGGATTACATCAATCGCCAGCGGCGGGCGGGGGTCGCCGTGTGGGATGCGGTGGCGCGGGCAGGGGTGGTGCGCTTTCGGGCCATCGTGCTCACCTCCTCCACCACCTTCATCGGCCTCGCGCCGCTGATCGCCGACTCCAACTGGGCCACGGCCTTTGTGATTCCCATGGCCATTTCCCTGGCCTTCGGCGTGCTCTTTGCAACGGTGATCACCCTGTTCCTCGTGCCGTCGCTCTACCTGATTCTCGAGGACTTCCTCAATGGTCTCGCAAAGCTCCAGGGCAAGCCCCGCGAATTCGAGGGTCAGGTCCTCTCCTAGGGCGATCGAATGAGATGGAACGCCGTCTGCCGACCGGCCAGGTAGGTGACGGCTTCCCCATCAAAGAAGGCATCTTCTTCAAGCTTGATACGCACCCGCTGCCCACCCCAGGACGGCGGGGCGTAGCTCGCGTAGAGCTCGATGGCGTAGGCCGTGTTTGGGTACAGGGGGTAATCTCCAGGCCCCGGGACCCCGCCCTGCTGATCCCACATGCCGATGGTCGGTCCCGCGGCATGGCCGTGAAGCCCTAGGGGATGGGTATAGATGGCACCCCCAAGGCCTTCGGCCTGGGCGGCCCCTAGGGCCGCTCGCAGCACCGCGTTGCCGCTTCGCCCCGTCACAAAAGCCTCCGTAAGTAGATCCTGGAGGCGATTACCCCGAGCCATGGCTGCCGCGAGCCAGGGCGGCGCGCTGTCCACGCCCGACGGCAAGACGTACGCCATCTGCTGCGTATCCGTGTAGAGCCCCAGGTAACGCAAGCCAAAATCTACGTGCACCAGATCACCGGGCTGGATCACCACGTTGTAGAGGCTCTTCGCCTCCCCGCTTTCATCCGTGACCCCGGCGCGCTGCACGGAAACGCTTGGGTGGAACCAGCTGGTCAGACCCCGATCCCGAAGCGCTTCCAAAAGCCACCAGGCGAGGTCATCGGTTCGGGTTTCCCCTGGGGTCACCACCGCGGAGGAGAGGCCTTCTGCGAGCAGCGCATGGGCCAGAGCCACGGCTTCCCCATGCCGCGTCCGCTCCTCCGGCAGACGGGTCTCGAGCCACCCCACGGCTAGGGGCTCGGCGCTGGACAGCCGGCCCCGGAGCGCCGGGCTTAGGGCCGCCGAAAGCTGCGCGTACTCCGTACTGCTTAGCCCGTCCGCAAGGGCAAAGTTTTCCGAGCGATTCACGGCGACCACCCGGGGATCGAGCGCCTCAAGCTTGGCCGCGAGGGCCGCCCACTGGTCGGGCTCGGCCTCCGGATCCCAAGCCGCCTTAAAGCGGCCCACGGGGTAGCGCGCGAAGGCCAGGGTCTCGAGCCCCGCGTTGGGCCCGCGATCGTGAATCAGCAAAATCGTGCGCCGCCGCGCCGTGGGCCAGCGCGCAGGCAGAAAGGTTTGCAACACAGGATCGTCGTTGTATTCCCGGGCAATGAGCAGCCAAACGTCGATGCCTGCCCGGCGCATGAGCGACGGCAGCAGTTGCTCGATGCGCCGCTCGAGGGTGCTATCCCGCAGGGCCTCCTGCGTAGCGAGGCTCGGCAGCGCGTAGTCCGGCCGCTCCGCAGCGGTCGCCCCGGGGGTAAACGCGAGCACCATAAGCGCCACCCCTCCATAAACTGCACCAAGGGTCTTCATCCGTCCCGTCCCTCCTCGGCTAGGGCCCTGCGCAGCTGCACCATTCCGATGAGCGCCAGGGCAAGAAAATAGACCAGGGCCCAGCCGAAGCCGGACCCTAGGGCAATTCCCAAGGGCTCCGCGCCCCCGGGCACCGCCGCGAAAGCCGCAAGCGCTGCCAACGCAAGCGCTCGCCCAACGACCAGCGGGCCAAGCTGCAAAGGAGTCCAATCCCCACAGGGACAGGGACCCGCCGCGTCTCTTTGCCAGGCGCGAAGCAGATAGGCTGCGTAAGCCAGCCATAGGAGTGACGCGGCCCCTAGCGCCGGGCTCCGCCAGGCCGGTAACAGCAGCATAGCGGCGACCACGCCCTCCGCTCCCAGGGCCAGCCGCTCCCAAAGGCTGAGCGCCGGCCCCCGCAGGGCCTTTCCCCCGGCAGCACTTAGGAGAACCCAGAATAAAAATGCGGTGAGCGTAGCCATGGCCGCGTTATGCCCGGGGGCGCCCGGGGACGCAAGCTCGTATACTCGATCGCTCATGCACCGGGGGAGACCACCATGAACGTTTCTGAGGCCCTAGCCACGCGCAAAACCTGCCGCGCTTTCAAGGACACGCCCGTTTCCGAGGCGCTCCTAAGGGAGATTCTGACCACCGCCCTTCGGGCCCCCTCCGGCGGCA
>RGAU01000010.1 GCA_009919975.1 Gammaproteobacteria bacterium | reverse complement strand
TGGTTACGCCGATGTAGCCGGCCTGCTCCTGGGTCAGCTGCGTGAGCACGCCCCCGAAGCCTTCCACCATGTAGCGCGCCACTTCCTCATCCAGATGCTTGGGCAGCACTTCCACGCTAATTGGCGGTCGCTGCTGGGGATCCTGATCGGCCCAGCGCTGATCAAACAGGTGCATTTGTGCGAGGACCTGGTTGGCGAAGGAGCCATCCATCACCCGGGAGGGGTGGCCCATGGCGTTACCCAGGTTCACCAGGCGCCCTTCCGACAGGAGAATGATGAAGTCCGAGGGGTCATCGCTGCGGAAGATCCGGTGCACCTGCGGCTTCACTTCCTCCCAGCGCCAGTTTTCCCGCATGTAAGCGGTGTCGATTTCGTTGTCGAAGTGACCGATGTTGCACACCACGGCGCCGGCCTTCACGGTGGCCAGCATGTTTTTGTCACAGACGTTGGCGTTGCCCGTGGTGGTCACGATGAGGTCCGTGTTGCCCAGGAGCGCTTCGTCGATATCGGCGCGCTGCCCCGTGTTCCGGCCGCCCTTGTAGGGAGACACCACCTCAAAGCCGTCCATGCACGCCTGCATGCCGCAGATGGGGTCGATTTCCGTGACCTTGACGATCATCTTCTCGGCGTCGAGGGATTGGGCCGAGCCCTTGCCCACGTCGCCATAGCCGATGACCAGCGCTTTCTTCCCGGACATGAGCATGTCCGTGGCGCGCTTGATGGCGTCGGAAAGGGAGTGGCGGCAGCCATACTTGTTGTCATTCTTGGACTTGGTGACGGAATCGTTCACGTTGATAGCGGGGACCTTTAGGGACCCTTCGCGCATCATTTCATAGAGGCGATGAACCCCCGTGGTGGTCTCTTCGCTGATCCCGTGGATGCTATCGAGCATGGCGGGGTAGGCGTCGTGAATGCGCTGGGTGAGGTCGCCGCCGTCGTCGAGCAGCAGATTCGCCTCCCAGGGGGCGCCGTCCTTCATGATGGTCTGCTCGATGCACCACCAGTATTCCTCCTCCGTCTCGCCCTTCCAGGCAAAGACGGGGATGCCCGCAGCGGCGATCGCCGCAGCAGCGTGGTCCTGGGTGGAGAAGATGTTGCAGGAGCTCCAGCGTACTTCGGCGCCGAGGGCCACAAGGGTCTCGATCAGTACGGCCGTTTGTACGGTCATGTGGATGCAGCCAATGATCCGGGCACCGGCGAGGGGCGCGCTTTCGGCGTAGCGGCGGCGCAGCGCCATGAGCGCGGGCATTTCCGCTTCTGCTAGCTCAATTTCCATGCGGCCAAAGGCCGCGAGGCTCATGTCCGCAACTTTGTAGTCGGTGAAACTCATCATCATCTCCTTGCTTCGGCGGCGCCGAGGGGGTCGTGGTGCCGCCCGTAGCGGCTGAGGTGGATTTGAAATCCGTTTCTTAGGGTGAGGAATTGCCGTTCCTGCAAGCGGGCACCGGCGTCCTGGGCCCAGCGGTCCTGGTCCTCCGGTGCGATGCCGAGCCAAAGATCGCCACAGGCGTCTCCGACCCAGGCCTGTTCATGGGGGCTCAGCTCGGCAATGAGCAGTTCGCCGTCGGCCGCAAGGGCCCGCACCGCTGCCCGGGTAAGGGCCGCGGGGGTTTGGCTGTGATGAAGCACCATGGCGAGCACGACGACGCGGTGATCCCGGGCGGCGGCGGCCCGCCCGTCAAGGTGTTCGAAGGCGCCGCAGTGGAACTGGGGCAGGGCGTTGCCGTCCTTCGCTAGGCGCCCAGCGCAGCGTCGGAGCATTTCCTCGGAACGATCCACGGCCCACACCGTGTCGAAGCGGCTGAGCAGCGTCGGTAGAAACTCGCCGAGCCCCGGGCCAATCTCCAGGGCCTGGGCGCCCCGTGCCGGGAGCCATTCCGTCAGCACCGGCAGGTAGCGATCGGGCAGGGCGATGAGATCCTGGCTCGCTTCAAAGGCTTCGGCGTTCCGCTCGAAGAAGGCCCGGCTGCGGGCGCCGCGGTCGGCGATGATCTGGGCGACCCCAGCCTCGAGGGCCGGGCCCAGGGGGGCGGCGTCCAGCTCCTCAAAGAGGGTGGCAAAGGTTCGATCTCCGGGCCCCGGGGGGCTCGGGCGCTGAGCTCGGCGGTAGAACCGGTGCGTGCCGTCCCGCTGCTGGCGAAGGAGCCCTGCATCCCCTAGCGCCTTCAGGTGGTGACTCACCGTGGCCTGGCCCAGCCCGAGGATCGTGCCCAGCTCCTGGACGCTGTAGGCGTCTTCGGCCAGCAGCCGGAGGATGGCCAGCCGCGCGCCATCGGCGCAGGCCCGGAGGCCAGCGAGGAGCTGAGGATCGATGGTCGCGCTGGGAAGGGTGTGGGCCTTGGGCACCGGAAGCCTCGGGAAAACCGTGAAGGCGCGCATTCTGCGTACGCGCACGGGCCTTGGCAAGTCTTTATCGATATTCGTCGATGAATTTTTAGGGCCCCGGTGTTCCCCAGTCCCCAGGCTGCGCTAAGCTGCGCAGCCGGCGTGTTTTCGCGCGCCCTAAGTCACTGTTGGGAGAGCCTCCATGAGCCAAACCGTAAGCCATGCCTGGGTCCTTAAGCGCCGTCCGGCGGGGCGCATTACGCGCGACGACTACGACTGGGTGGAGATGCCCCTGGACGCCCCGAAGGCCGGGGAAGTGCTGGTGCGCACGGTCTACCTCTCCCTCGACCCCACGAACCGTATTTGGGCGAGCGATATGGCCCAGTACATGCCGCCGGTGGAACTCGGCGAAGTCATGCGGGGTGGCACCCTGGGGGTGGTGGAAGCGAGCGGTGATGACACCTTTGCCGTGGGCGACGTGGTGCAGGGCATGTGGGGCTGGCGCTCCCATGCGCTGCAGCCAGCCATGGCCCTAAATAAACTGCCCGCCCAGCCCGGGGTGCCCTGGGATGCCTACATGAGCGTGCTGGGGGCCACGGGTATGACCGCCTACTTTGGGCTCATGGACATCGGTGCGCCGAAGGCTGGGGAGACGCTTGTGGTCTCCGCCGCCGCCGGCGCCGTGGGCTCCCTCGTGGGGCAGATCGGCAAGATCATGGGCTGCCGGGTCATCGGCACCGCGGGGAGCGACGAAAAGTGCGCGCACCTCCTCAACGATCTCGGCTTCGATGCCGCCATCAACTACAAAACCGCCGATCTCGGCGCAGCACTGGATCAGGCCGCCCCGAATGGGATCGATATCTACTTCGAAAACACCGGCGGTCCGGTGACGGACGCGGTCTATCCGCGCCTGAACCTGAATGCCCGCATTCCTCTTTGCGGCCTCATCGCTCACTACAACGACGAAGAGACCGGGGAAGGCACGCCGGGGCCGAAGAACTTCCAAATGGCGCTCATGCGCCGGGCCCTGATCAAGGGCTTTATCGTGATTGATTACCTGCCCCGCTTCCCGGAGGGCATCGCCGCCATGGCCGGGTGGTTGGCGGAAGGCAAGCTTCAGTACCGCACCGATATGGTGGACGGCCTTGAAAACGCCGTAGAGGGGGTGAACCGCCTCTTTGACGGCGCCAATACGGGCAAGCTTCTGGTGCAGTGCAGCGAAGCGCCGGCCACGCCATGACCCAAGCGGTGACGACGCCTTCGTCCCTACCAGCGCTTCCGAGCAAGCTGCCGGCGGTGGGATTTTGACGGGCCCGCGGCCCTGCTCGATCGCGTCAGCCATTACCTTCATCACGGCGCCAATCAGTATGCGCCCATGATGGGGGCCCCGGCGCTGCGGGAGGCCCTGGCGGAGAAAATCGCGGCCGATTACGGCGCCGTCGTGGATCCGGACCGGGAAATCACCATTACCTCTGGCGCCACGGAAGCGCTCTTCTGCGCCGTGCAGGCGGTGGTACGCCCGGGGGACGAGGTGGTGATCTTCGATCCTGCCTATGACTCCTACGATCCCGCGGTGGTGATGGCCGGGGGCACGCCCGTGCACCTGGCGCTTGCGGCCCCGAGCTTCGAGATCGACTTTGAGGCGCTGGAGGCGGTGCTGTCCTCCCGAACCCGCGCCGTGGTGATCAATACCCCGCACAACCCCACGGGCTCGGTCCTTTCCGAAGCGGCGCTGCTGCGCCTTGGGGCCTTGGCAGAGTACTACGGCTTCTGGATCCTCTCCGATGAGGTTTACGAGCACATTATTTTCGATGGGCAGCGCCACGAAAGCGTGCTGCGCCATCCCCAGCTGGCGGCCCGGAGCTTCATGGTGTCTTCCCTCGGGAAGACCTACCACACCACGGGATGGAAGATCGGCTACTGCGTGGCGCCGGCCGCGCTCACGGCGGAATTTCGTAAGATTCACCAGTACGTGACCTTCTGCACGCACCATCCGACCCAGCTTGCCCACGCGGATTTCCTTCGGGAGCATCCGGAGCATCATCGTGAGCTGCCGGCGTTCTACGAGGCGAAGCGCGATCGACTGGCCGAGCTTCTGGCGCCCTCGCGCTTTCACTTCACGCCGAGCGCAGGCACCTACTTCCAGCTGATCGATTACCGGGACATCTCTGACGAACCGGACCATCTGCTGGCCCGGCGCCTCACGGAAACGATCGGCGTGGCCACCATTCCCGTGAGCGTTTTTTACGCCGACCCGCCCAAGGATCAGCGACTGCTGCGGCTATGCTTCTGCAAGGATGAGGCGACGCTCGTGCAGGCTGCGGAGCGCCTGTGCGCGATTTAAAGCTAGCGCTGCTGCAGCGGGCCACGACCTGGCACGACCCGGAGGTAAACCGAAGCGCCCTCGAGGCCAGCTTCGCCGAGTTGCCACGAGGGCTCGATGTGGTGCTCCTGCCGGAGATGTTCACCACCGGCTTTACCATGGAGCCGGAGACCCAAGGGGAAGCACACCCGGGACCGACTTTGGCCTGGCTCAAGGCTCAGGCTGCGCGCCTGGGCGCCGCCGTGGGCGGAAGCGTTGCCGTCCAGGCGGAAGGGCAAGGGGCGCGGAACCGTTTTTATTTCGTTACGCCGGAGGGTGAAGTCACCTTCTACGACAAGCGCCACCTCTTTCGCATGGCCGGGGAGCACGAGCACTACGCCCCGGGCACGGAGCGGGTGGTGGTGCCCTGGCGCGGCTGGCGCCTTGCGCTGCAAGTCTGCTACGACCTCCGCTTTCCCGTATTTATGCGCAATCGGGGAGACTACGATGCGCTCCTCGTGGTGGCCAACTGGCCAGCGCCGCGGCAAGAACAGTGGCGCGCGCTGCTGCCGGCGCGGGCCATTGAAAATCAGTGCTGGCTGGCGGCGGTGAATATCGTTGGGGAGGACGGAACCGGAAAGGCCTATCGCGGCGGCTCCACGGTCATCGACTGCCTTGGGCAGCGCCATGGGGAGCTTTTGGAGAGCCCCGGCGTGCTCCTGGGGACCTTTACCGCGGCGCAGCTGGCGGCCCAGCGGGCGGCCTTTCCCGTGGCCCAGGACGCGGACGACTTTGAACTTGGGAGCCCTGGGCTCCAGCCTTGAACCGAAGACACTAAGGGGATGTCATGAGTTATGCCTTGAGTTGGGAAGCGGCCCTGGCGGAAATTACAGCGCCGGGCACGCCCCATGAGCTCACGGAGCGGGAATTTGGCACCTACCAGGTGCCCAGCTTTAAGCATTTGCCCGGACATCTTTCCGACATCTACCGCGCCGCCGCGGAGACCCACGGCGACAAGACCTTCCTCGTTTACGAAGACACGCGCCTAAGCTTCTCCGAAGCCTGGGCCCAGGCTCAGGCCCTCGCGGCGGGTCTTACGACGCGCTACGGCGTGGTTCGGGGCGATCGGGTCGCGCTGGCGCTGCGCAACTACCCCGAATGGATCCTGGCCTTTATGGCCGCCACGGCCCTCGGCGCGGTGGCCGTGCCCGTGAACGCCTGGTGGACGGAAGAGGAGATGGCCTATGGCCTCAAGGATTCCGGCGCCAAGGTGGTGGTGGTTGACGACGAGCGCTTGGTTCGCCTTCCCGCGGCGCGGCAAGAAAACCCTGAGCTGGTGGTGCTGACGGTGCGCAGCACCGCCGCGGACCCCAGCACGGCCGCGGTGGAGGATCTCCTCGCGGCCTTTGCCGGCGAGCCTTGCCCGCCCCCCGGGGGCTCGGTGGACGACGACGCCATGATCCTCTACACCTCAGGCACCACGGGTTTCCCCAAGGGGGCCGTTTCGACCCACTACGCGGTGCTGAGCGCGGTGCTTGCCTTCGAGTCTAATCAAGCGCTCTTTGCGCGGCGGGCGCCTCCGGCACCGGAGGCCCCGGTCTTTGATCCGGCGATGCTCGTGAGCGTGCCCCTCTTTCACGTGACCGGGAGTAATGCGATTTTCCTTACCGCCTTCCGCCCCGGGCGCAAGCTGGTTCTCATGTACAAATGGAATGCGGAGGAAGCGCTGTCCCTGATCGAGCGGGAGCGAGTGACCTCCTTCACTGGCGTGCCCACCATGACCTGGGAAATGCTCCAGTGCGAGAACTTCGATCAGTACGACACCTCCAGCCTCCAATCCATTGGGGGCGGCGGGGCGCCGGCGCCTCCGGAGCAGGTCCGTCAGGTCGAGGCGCGCTTCAAGGGCCGCCCGGGCATTGGCTACGGCCTCACGGAAAGCAATGCGGTGGGCGCGCAAAACAACGGCGATGATTACCTGGCCCGGCCCCGGAGCACGGGGCGGCCGCCCTGCGTCGTGGCCATTGAAGCCTTCGATGACCAGGGGCAGCAATGTCCCCGAGGCACGCTCGGGGAGCTTTGGATGAAGGGCCCGCACCTATTCCGAGGCTACTGGAATCGCCCTGAAGCCACGGCGGAAGCGCTTCAGAACGGTTGGTTTAAGACCGGCGATATCGGTCGCGTTGACGAAGATGGCTTCGTCACCATCGAAGACCGGAAGAAGGACATGGTCCTCCGGGGCGGGGAAAACGTGTATTGCGCTGAGGTGGAGGGCGCTCTCTACGAGCTTCCCGGCGTCAGCGAGGCGATCGTCTTTGGCCTGCCCCATGAGCGGCTCGGGGAAGAGGTGGCCGCGGTGATCGTGGCTGCCCCCGGCGCTATCTTCGAAGCCGAGGCCGTGCGCGCTAAGCTTCGCGAATCCCTGGCCCACTTTAAGGTGCCCTCCCAGCTGTTCTTCCAGCAGGATCCCCTACCTCGCAATGCCTCCGGGAAATTCCTTAAGCGGGAAGTGCGAGCGGCCCTGCTGGAGGCAGGCGCGGTGGGCGCGTGAAGGGCCGCCGTGGCGCGCTTAGGCGTGCCCTCGCCGTCGCGGGGGCGCTCGCCGCGAGCCTGGGCGGCTGCGATGGGGGTGCCACCGCTGGCCTTGGCGCCGGGCCTCGCCCCCTGCCCCCCGAGCCCCTGGCCTCGAGCTATCGTCGCCATTGCCAGCAATGCCATGGCCTCGGCGTCGCCGGCGCCCCGGCCGTGGGCGATGGGGAGGCCTGGGCGCCGCGGCAAGCGCAGGGCATGCCGGCGCTCCTCGCTCGGGTTCAGGCCGGGATCCCCCCGGCCATGCCGCCCCGGGGCGGATGCCTGCGCTGCGACGATGCCACCCTGGAAGCCCTGGTGCGCTGGATGGCCTTTGAGGCTCTGGAAACCGGCGCGAACGCGCTCACGGAGGGTTAGACCCATGGGAAGCCCCGTCACCTTGCTTGATCACGGCTTTTTCCGAGCCCGGGCTGTTAGCCCCGTGCTCAGCCTGGCCCAGCCCCGGGATAACGCTCGGGCGCTCACGGTCGCGGCGCAGGCGGCGGCGGAGGCCGAGGTGGCCCTGCTCCTGAGTCCGGAGCTCAGCCTCACGGGGTACAGCTGTGAAGATCTCTTCCTCACCGAACCGCTGCTGGCGGAATGCCGGGAGGCTCTGGGCCAGCTGCTCCGGGACACGGCGGAGCTGCCCCTAGCCCTGGTGGTGGGCGCCCCCTGGCCCGTGGCCGATGGCCGGGTGTTTAACGTTGCGCTCGTACTCAGCGCCGGTCAGGTGGTCGGCGCCGTGCCCAAGGGGGCTCTGCCCACCTATGGGGAGTTTTATGAGCAGCGCTGGTTTGATAGCGGGGAGGGGGTCGCTCTTATCATCGATGATCCTCGCTTCGGCACCTTCCCCCTGGCGCAACAGCTAGGCTTTGAAACCCTGGGGGTGCGCTGGGCGCTAGAGCTCTGCGAGGACCTATGGTCCCCGGCGCCCCCGGGGGTGGCCCATGCCCTGGCTGGGGCCCAGCTGATCCTGAATCCTTCAGCCAGCCCCGAGGGGGTGGGGAAGGCGGCCTACCGCCGGGATTTGGTGCGCATGGCTAGCGGCCAGCGGCTCTGCGGCTATCTCTATGCCGGCGCTGGCCCCTTTGAATCGAGCAAGGATCTGGTCTACGGCGGCCACCTCCTGGCCGCGGAAGCTGGGTCGATGCTACGATCGCCGGCGCAATGGGTCCTTCCGCCGTCAAGCCAGTAGTGAGGGTTACCGCTTTCTGTCGGCGCCAGCAAAGCCCGCGACCCTCGCCGGCCCGCTCTTCCGTAGGATTGATCCCTTGCCTTTCGTTCCCGGAGACCGGGAGGAAGCCGCGCTGCGGGCCGAGGACATTCTCGCCATCCAGGCCACGGGCCTGGCCCGGCGCATGCGCGCGGCTCGGGCTCAGGCGCTGGTGATCGGTCTGTCTGGGGGCCTTGATTCCACCCTCGCGCTGCTTGTTTCCCTTGAGGCCCTAAAGCGCCTTGGCCTGCCGAAGTCGGCGCTGTGCGCCCTTACCCTTCCCGGCCCGGGGACCAGTGAAAAAACCCTCGGGCTTGTGGGGGCCCTGGCGGAGGTGCTGGGCCTTGCTCTTGAGCACATCGATATCGGCCCAGCGGTAACCCAGCACCTCGCGGACTTGGGGCACGATGGGGTGACGCCGGACGTGATCTTCGAGAACGCCCAGGCCCGGGAGCGCACGCAAATTCTCTTCAATCGAGCCAATCAGCTTGGGGGGCTCGTGGTCGGTACGGGAGACCTTTCCGAGCTGGCCTTGGGGTGGTGCACCTTCAACGCTGATCACATGGCGAGCTATAACGTAAACGGTAGCGTGCCGAAGACGCTCATCGCCGACCTGGTGCGGGCCTATGCGGCGCAGCAGCATGACGAGGCTCTAGGCCAGGCGCTTGAGGCGGTGCTGGCCTTGCCGATCTCCCCGGAGCTGATTCCCGGGGATGATCCCCAGGAGGTGGGGCAGCTCACGGAAGCGGTGCTCGGGCCTTACGAAGTCCACGATTTCTATCTGTACTACGCCCTGCGCTTTGGGATGGGGCCGGAAAAGCTGCGTTTCCTGGCCCGCCGGGCCTTCGCCGATCGCTACGCGCCGGACGCCCTCGATGAATGGCTTGATCGGTTCTTCAGCCGCTTTCACGCCATGCAGTTCAAGCGCACCACCCTACCGCCGGGACCCAAGGTGGGCACGGTGAGCCTATCCCCCCGGGGAGATTGGCGCATGCCCGACGAAACCACCCCGTCTCAGCGTTAAGCCGCGGGCGCGCCGCTGGGGAAGTCCCCGGGAAGGGGGCTCGTATAGCGCCGGGGGCGGGAAAGGCCATCGGCGATTTCGGGCAGAAGCAATGCGTGGCAGTGCAGGCCCAAGCGCGATGCCCGCTGCGCCGCGTCTTCCGGCCGGCCGTAGCGCGAATCCCCCTTCAGCGGCGCCCCTAGCCAGGCAAAGTGCACGCGAATCTGGTGAGTACGCCCCGTGTGAAGGCGCAGCAAGTAGCGTTGCCGGCCTAGGTGCCGGGCGACCGTGAGGGCGCTTTGCCCCCCAGACTGCTCAAGGGCAGGGGGCACCTCATGGACCCATACGCCGCCCTGAGACCGGTGCTGAATGTCTTCCCGGAGTGCCGCTACCCGCATTCGGCCCTTTCGTCCCGGCCGTAAGGGAAGGGTGATGCGATGGCGCTCAGCGCCCTCGCGGGCGTCCCCGGGCAGGGCGGCACTGGCCTGGGCCACATACCATTTCCCGATGCTTCGCACTTCGAAGGCGACGCCGAGGGTGCGTTCCATTTCCGCGTTGAGGGCCACCAGCAAGAGTCCGGAGGTGTCCTTATCAATGCGGTGAACGATGCGGGGGCGAGGGCGCCCGGCTTCCGCCTCTTGCCAGGCCTTAAGCGCATCATGAAGGCTGGGGGCGCCGGTGCGATCGGCGAGGACGGAAACGCCGGCGCCTTTGTCTAAGACCCAAAGCGCTTCATCGACCCAGCGCCAGCGAACGCCAGGGATGAGCTCGGCGCCGACTTCCGCTGCGCTCAAGGGAGGGCGCCGGGCAAGATTCCGTCGGCGGAGAAGGGCTCGGTGAAGCGGATATTGCCTCGGTCGAGACCCTCCTGCACCACGGCTAGGCCGCCGTGGCGCATCATCCACTCGAGGCGGTGGTCGCGGTATTCCCGCTTAAAGAGACCGGCCTCAAGGGCAGCGCGAACCGCTTCAAGGCTGGCACCGCCGGTGCCCAGGGCAGCAATTTCCTCGCGCCCGGCCTGCACGCTAGGCCGCTCTCGGCCTCGTGCCAGGTACGCGCCCAGCGGACGCTCCGGCGCCGGCCCCAGGCCAAAGGCCTCGCTGCCCAGGAGGTGGGGCAGCACGGCCGCGTCGGCCCAGCCGAAGCCTTCCCCGCCGAACCAGGGCGCGTCCCCCAGCTGGGCCTCGAGCCATGCGTACCACCGCGTGAGATCGGCTTCGGCGCCGGCCAGAAGCTGGTCTCGCAGGGCGCCGTCGCTGCGCCCAAAATGATGAATTTCCCCCAGGGCCCAGTTGATGGCCTCGTAGTGCGTATCCATCGCTTCCTCGATCATGCGCGCCCGGGCTCGCCCCAGGGGGGTGGAGGGCGCAAGGGGCGGCTCGGGCCAGCGCTCCTCGATGAACTCTAGGAGGACCGTGGATTCGAAGAGGGCCTCCCCCGTCTCCAGCACCAGGGCCGGCACCTCGCCCCGGGGACTTGCCGCCCCGAGCCCGTCGTTCTGCGCGCCGCTCCCCAGGCCCGTGGGCAGGCGGGCCTCGAAGGCGACGCCCTTTTCTCGAAGGGCAATTTTGACTTTCTGGCTGTAGGGCGACAGGGGATGATCAAAGAGGCGAAGGGCCATGGCTCACTCCTTTCAAGCAAGACGGGTTGGCGGCGGAACGTTATCATCGGGGCCGGAGAAGGAGAGCGCAATGGACCCGAAAGCCTGGCTAAGCCGCGAAGAACTCGCATCGGTCATGCAACGCAGCGACCTTAAGGGCGCCTTTTTGGTGGCCTCCCAGTGGCTACAGGTGATCGCGTTGTTTTGGGTAATGGCGGCCTATCCCAGTCTGCCGATGTGGATTCTGGGGACGCTCCTGCTAGGGAACCGGCTCCTCGGCTTTGGCGTTCTCGTGCACGAGTGCGGTCACCGCACCCTTTTTCGCACCCCGGCGCATCACCGGCTGGCGGGAACGGTGGAGGATCCGGACCTTCCGAACTATCGGGATTATCCCATCTCCCGGGATCGGCTATGGCGTAAGCTACGCCGCGATCTCTCTGGCCAGACGGGTTGGCGGACGCTCCAAGGCGTGGGCCGAAATCTTTCGAATTACAGCCGCCTTAGCCAGGAGGCCCGGGGAGCTCTCGGCCGCGCTGTGCTCATGAACCTTGCCGTATTTCTCGCCCTCACTGTGGCGGGCGTTCCCGTGCTCTACCTCACCTGGGTGCTGGCCTATATCTTCATTCTGCCGCTGGTGAGCCGCATTCGGCAGGTGGCGGAGCACGGCGCCGTGCCAGACCTCTACAGCATGGATGCGCGAAACAACACGCGCAGCGTTCGCTCGAACTGGCTTATGCGCGCCCTGTTTTCTCCCCACGGGGTGAACTGGCATTTGGAGCATCACCTCATGCCCTCCGTGCCTATCTACAACCTAGGACGGCTCCATCGACTGCTGACGCTGAAGGGCGCCTACGACGGCATGCGCTTTGAAACCAACTACTTCCATCTGTTGGCGGCGGTGAGTCCGCGCTAGGGTTTCCCATGAATTTGCGCGATTTGAAATACCTCGTGGCCGTGGCGGACCTGCGCCACTTTGGCCGCGCCGCCGAGGCGTGCTTCGTCTCCCAGCCCACCCTGTCGACGCAGATCCGCAAGCTCGAGGATTTCCTTGGGGTCACCCTAATTGAGCGGAACAATCGCCAGGTGCTGCTGACGGCAACGGGGGAGAAAATCGTGGCCCGGGCGCGCATCGTGCTGCGGGAAGCCGATCAGCTGGTGCGCCTTGCGAAGCAGGCAAGCGACCCCCTCGGTGGGGAATTTCGCCTTGGGGTGATCCCCACCGTGGCGCCCTACCTACTACCGCGGATGCTTCCGGCGCTGCGCGCCCGCTTCCCGGAGCTTGAGGTGCAGCTGGTGGAGGCACAGACCGCGGTGATTACCCGGGAGCTTCGCCTGGGGCATTTGGACGCCATCATTCTCGCCCTTCCCGTACTTGAAGAAGGCGTGCGCACGGAAGGCCTTTATGACGAGCCCTTCTACTTGGCCGTACCCAACAGCGATCCCCTCGCCGATGCGAAGAGTGTCGGCGCGGAAACGCTCATGAGCCGGCAGGTGCTGCTGCTGGAGGATGGACATTGCCTTCGCGACCAGGCCCTGGACGTCTGTACCCAGGTAGGTGCGGTGGAGAATCTGAACTTTTCGGCGACCAGCATCGAAACCCTGCGCCACATGGTGGTGGCGGGGATTGGGGTGACGCTGATTCCCGAGCTGGCGCGGCAGGAGAACGACGGTATGCGCTACATCCCCTTTTCCGGGGAGGCACCCAGCCGACGCATTGGCCTCGCCTGGCGCAACACGTCGACGCGGGAATTGCTATTGGGGCCCCTGGCTGCGCTCATTCGCAGCGCCGTGGGGGAGAGCCTCGGCCCGGAGCACCGGGCCGCGCTGCTCGAAAGTCCGGCCCCCTAGGGGGCGAGGTCCGCGGCAAGGGAAGTGCGCTGGGCGTCCGTGAGGATGACTTCGCAGGTGAGGTTTTCGTGGTCGGCGCCGAAGGCGATGGGCGCGCCGCTGCGAACGGCGACGGCATCGCTGTCGCTGAGTTCGAAGCGCATGAAGTGCACGGAAGAGGTTTTTTCCTCCGTAGCCCGCTCGAGGTCCTCGTCGGCGATGGCGTAGCAAGGGGGTTGTAGGCCTCGATCTCCTCCATGATGCCGTCCACCTCAAAGATGCGCTCGACCCGGAGCATCTCCTGCACCTGGTACTGCATGGTGAGGAAATCCTCGAAGTAGAGGGTGGCATTGGGCGTTAAGGCAATGCGCCGGGGGATCTTGTGCGCAATCACCTTCGCTCGAAAGTCGGGGCGCGCCTCAGCGTACTGCTCGAGGCTCATGAGCGTTTCCCGGGATAGCTTTTGCACCGCTGATTCTCCCTTAAGCCGCTGCGAGGCCGTAGGCCACGCGAAGCATGGTGAGGGGGTGGGATGCCTCCCCCTGATCGGTGAGCCCGTGTTGAATCATTCGTCCGGCCATGGGGCAGTCGCTGCCGTAGTGGTCCGGATTGTCCTTCTTCACCTTGTTGACGATGGGGCGGGCGATCTTCACCGCGTAATCGTGGGTTTCTTCTCGGTAGGCGTAGGTGCCGTCGTGGCCCGAGCAGCGCTCGATGAGCGTCACGTCCGTTTCCGGAATGAGGGCGAGGAGCTCCCGGGTTTTCTGACCGATGTTCTGCACCCGCTGGTGGCAAGCGGCGTGATAGGTGACCTTGCCCAGGGGCTTCGGGAAGTCCGTCTTCAACAGCCCATCCTTGTGGCGAAGCATGAGGTACTCGAAGGGGTCGAAGAGGTGAGCTGCCACCTTCTGCACGTCCTCGTCCTCCGGGAACATGAGGGGCAGCTCCTGCTTAAACATGAGCACGCAGGAGGGCACGGGGGCAATGATGTCCCAGCCCGCTTCGATTGCTTCAAGGAGGATCGGGATATTGTGTTCCTTTAGGCGCTTCACCGCCGTGAGGTCCCCGAGCTCAAACTTGGGCATGCCGCAGCACTTCTCCCCGTCGATGACCTTCACGGGAATGTCGTTGTGGAGGAAGACGGCGGCGAGGTCGGCGCCGAGCTGGGGTTCGTTGTAGTTGCCATAGCAGGTGGTGAACACGGCCACCCGACCCTGCGTGCGGCCGCTGGCCGTCACGGGGAGGTTCGCCCCGAGCGTGCCCTTGTGCTGGCGCTTAAAGGTTTTGCTGTGGAACTTGGGCAGGGGCGCCTTCTCGTGGATGCCCACGACCTTCTGTAGCGCGCTGCGCAGACTTTCCTGGCCGTTGGCAAAGTTCACGGCGTCGGCGATGCCGGGCTGGCCGAGCACGGAGAACACGGCGTCCGTGCTGGTGATCAGCCGGTCCCGCCACTTGGCTTGGCCCTTGGAAAACTTGACGGCCTTCGCCCGCAGCATGAGATGGGGGAAGTCCAGGTTGAATTCATGGGGTGGCAGGTAGGGGCACTTGGTCTCGGCGCAGAGATCGCACAGATAGCACTGGTCCACCACCTTGCCGTAGTCCTCCTTCGCCACGCCGTCCACTTCCATGGTTTCGGACTCGTCTACGAGGTCGAAGAGCACGGGGAAGGACTGGCAGAGGCTGACGCAGCGGCGGCAGGTGTGGCAGATGTCGAAAACCCGCTCAAGCTCCTGGTTTAGGGCCTCTTCGTTCCAGAATTCCGGGGTCTGCCAGTGGTGCGGTTCGCGCTTTGCTTTTTCGAGATTGCCTTCACGATACGCTGCCATGGTCGCGCTTCCTGTGCCGTAAGGAATGGGGGGGAGGACTGCTAAACGGTACTCAAACTAAAGGGGGCCCACGGAGGGCCCCCGATAGGTGCAAGGGGGCGGCGGAGGGCTCCGCCGCCGAACCTTGCCCAGGTTGGCCTTAGGCCATAGCGTCCAGAGCTTTCTGGAAGCGGTTCGCGTGGGAGCGCTCGGCCTTGGCGAGGGTTTCGAACCAATCAGCGATTTCGTCGAAGCCTTCGTCCCGTGCGGTCTTGGCCATGCCCGGGTACATATCGGTGTACTCGTGGGTTTCCCCAGCGATGGCGGCCTTGAGGTTGTCGGCGGTGGTGCCGATGGGAAGACCGGTGGCGGGATCGCCGACGAAGAGTGGCCGGCACGGGCCGACCACGTTCAGTGGTTTGGTCACTGAAACAGAGCGGAGTATACGGGCTTGGGGCCTCGCCGCCATTTGTTCTTTTTGATGGCTTTCATAGATTCTGTCAATGGAAACCGGGAGGCTGGGGATGATCTTCCCGTTCCTTGCCAACCCCGAGGTAGCCCTCGGGGATTTTCAAGCCTATGAATTTTATGTTTTTTAGGTGCGGCTTAGCGCTTGTCCCGGTCCTGTCCTAGCATAGCTTTCATGAATGAAAATCATTCTTATCTCTACGCGACCTGGGCGACAAGGGCCTCGGCCACCGCCGGATGCTTCACCTGCCCCTGCTGGATGTTGAGCCCCGCAGCAAGGTGGGGATCGGCGGCCATCGCCGCTTCCGGGCCCCGGTCCGCGAGGGCCTTCACAAAGGGCAAGGTGGCCGCATTCAGCGCATAGGTGCTGGTCCGGGCCACAGCGCCGGGCATGTTGGTGACGCAGTAGTGAACGATGCCTTCCTCAACATAGGTGGGCGCGTCGTGGGTGGTGGGGCGGCTCGTTTCGAAGCAGCCCCCCTGGTCGATGGAGATATCCACCAGGGCTGCGCCGGGACGGAGGGTGCGGAGCTGGTCCCGGGAGAGAAGCCGTGGTGCCTTGGCGCCAGGGATGAGTACGGCGCCGATAATCAAGTCGGCCTGGGCGCAGGCATCGGCAATGGCCTGGGCGTTGGCGTGAAGCGTCCGCACCCGCCCCTGGAAGTGCTGGTCTAAGCGCCGAAGGGCCGGGAGGGCTCGGTCAAGCACGGTGACCTCAGCGCCGAGGCCCACGGCCATGGTGGCGGCCTGGGTGCCTGCGACGCCGCCCCCCAGGATGACGACCTGGCCCGGCATGACGCCCGGTACGCCGCCAAGGAGGACGCCCCGGCCACCCTGGGCCTTTTGCAGGCAGGCCGCCCCCACCTGGATGGACATGCGGCCCGCCACTTCGCTCATGGGGGTCAAAAGGGGCAGGGTGCCTTCCCGACTGGTGACCGTTTCATAGGCGATGGCGGTGACGCCGCTGGCCTTCAGGGCTTCCGTTTGCGCCGGGTCGGCGGCCAGGTGCAGGTAGGTGAAGAGGGTTTGCCCCGGGCGAAAGCGCGCAATTTCGGCGAGCTGCGGCTCCTTGACCTTGACGATCAGGTCGGCGTTGGCGAAGACCTCGTCGGTCGTGCCCAGGGTGGCTCCGGCGGCAACATATGCGTTGTCGTCGCAGCCGATGCCAGCCCCCGCGCTCCGTTCCACCCAGACCCGATGGCCGCCCTGGGTCAGCTCGGCCACGGCCTCCGGGGTGAGGCCAACGCGGTATTCGTGGTTCTTCACTTCCTTCGGAACGCCAATGAACATGAGCCGAGCTCCAACGAGGTTTTGATGCGCGCATAATCCTCCTTTTTGTGCGGCATAACCTGGCTTTCTTTGGCTTTAAGCCGTTTAAAACGGCAGAAAATTGTGTTTAATAAGGTATAAACGAAAGGATATTGCTTATCCTCTAGGCGTAGGGAGCGCGTATGGAACCGCTGGAGCTCGACCGCATCGACCGGCGCATGCTGGCGGTGCTGCAAGAGGACGGGCGCATTGCCAACAGCGCCCTCGCCCGGCGTGTGGGCCTGTCCGAATCGGCAACCCTGCGCCGCCTGCGCCGCCTCGAGGAGAGTGGCCTCATCGATGGCTATGTGCTGCTGGTGAATCAGGCTCGGGCAGGGAAACCGGGCAATATCTTCGTGGAAATTGCGCTGACGGCGCAGGAGGAGGCGGCGCTTTCGGCCTTTGAAGCAGCGGTGCAGGACCGCCCGGAGATCCTCGAGTGCTATCTCATGAGCGGCGAATACGACTATCTGCTCCGGGTGGTGGTGGCGGACTTTGCGGACTTTGAGCGGATCCACCGGGAGCATCTGACGCGCCTGCCCTTTGTCGGCCGGGTGCGTTCGAGTTTCACCCTGCGTACGGTGCTTCGCCGCACCTCCATTCCCCTTTAGCGGGTAGACTGCGTCTTTTTTTGCCGGGAGCTGACCGTGACCCAAGGGCCCGCCGAACACGCCGCCGTATTAAATGGGGTGTCCCTTCATTGGTTTGAATGGGGCGCGCCGGGCCCGGAGCCGTCCATCGTCCTGATCCACGCCACGGGCTTCCATGCCCGGTGCTGGGATCAGGTGGTGAAGGCGCTCCCGGGGCGTCATGTGCTGGCGCTCGATCTTCGAGGCCATGGCCGGTCTGGAAAAACGCCGCCCTTTTCCTGGGACAGCTACGGCAACGACCTCGTGGCCTGGGCGGAGCATCTTGGCCTAGCGGGCGCGATCGCTGCCGGCCACTCCATGGGGGGCTATGCGCTGACCGATGCGGCTGCGTCGAAGCCCGGGGCCTTCTCCCGGCTGCTGCTCATCGATCCGGTCATTTTGCCGCCGGAGCTTTACGCCGAGCGGGCCTCCGGTCCCCAGGATCCCTCGGCCCACCCCACGGCCAAGCGACGTAATCATTGGGAGAACTGGGAGGCCATGGAAGCGCGCTTCGCCGACCGCCTGCCCTTTAAGCGCTGGGTGCCGGCGGTGCTTCAGGACTACTGCCGCTACGGCGTACTGCCCGGGCCCGAGGGGGACTTCGTGCTCGCCTGCCCCCCGGAGGTGGAAGCCTCTATTTATTTGGGGAGCGCTGGGCGAGATATCTACCAGCGCATCCCCGAGGTTCGCGTGCCCGTCACCGTACTCCGGGCGCCGCCGCGCACCGGTCCCCGGGACGTCATGGATTTCAGCGCCTCCCCCACCTGGCCCGAGCTCGCCTCGAAATTTCCCCAGGCCCGGGATGTGGTGCTCCCGGAGCACAGCCACTTCATTCCCATGGAAGCGCCGGCCCTCACCGCCGCCTATATCCTCGGCGAGCGCTAGGCCGTGGAGGTGGTCGCCGCGCTCCTGTGCCAGGGTCCCTGGGTGCTGTGTCTGCGCCGGGCCCCGGGGGAGCGTCACGCCGGTGCCTGGGAGTTTCCCGGGGGCAAGGTGGAGCCCGGGGAAGCGCGGGAGGCGGCCCTGGCTCGGGAGCTTTGGGAAGAGCTCGACCTTCCCATCGAGGCGCCGGTCTTTCTCGGCACGGTGCAGGGGCATCGCGACGGGGGGCAGCCCTTCGCCCTTCACGGCTACGCCGTCACCCTGCCGCTGCTGGCCCCCACGCTCCGCGTCCACGACCGCGCCTTCTGGGTGCAGCGCTCGCGCTTGAACCCCGAAGCGCTTCTGCCCGCGGATCGGGAGCTCTTCGCACGGCTACCGCCCCTGCCCTAAGCCCCCGGAGCGCCTCGGCGGGTGTACAATCGCCGGCTTTCAAGCGGATGGTGATGACGACCGTGTCTGAGGGAGAAGCCCCGGCAACGCCGACTCAAGGCCCCTTTTCCTTTGTGGAGGCCGAGCACGAAGTGCTCGCCTTCTGGCAAAAGGAAGGCATCTTCGAGGAAAGCCTCGCGCAAACCCGTGATGGAGCGCCGTATATTTTTTACGATGGTCCGCCCTTTGCAACGGGCTTGCCCCACCATGGGCACCTGGTGGCGTCCACCATCAAGGACATTATTCCCCGCTACTTCACCATGAAGGGGCGCTATGTCTCCCGTCGCTTCGGCTGGGACTGCCACGGCCTCCCCGTGGAACATGAGATTGATAAGCAGCTGGGTTTAAGCGCTCAGGACGCGGTCGAGAAGCTTGGGGTGAAGGGCTACAACGACGCCTGCCGGGGCATCGTGCAGCGCTACACCCAGGAGTGGCGGAGCACCATTACGCGCCTCGGCCGCTGGGTCGATTTCGATCACGACTACAAAACCATGGAAGGGGCGGGTGGCGGCCTATGGGGAACGCCACGCCCTAGAAGTGCTCGAGGTGGTGCCGGGCTCCGCCCTTGCGGGGCGCCGCTACGAGCCGGCCTTTCCCTACTTTGAAGATCAACGCGCCGCCGGCGCCTTCACGGTGATCACCGGCGATTACGTGACCGCCGACGACGGCACGGGCCTCGTGCACCAGGCGCCGGCCTTCGGCGAGGACGACTACAACGCCTTCCGCGCCGCGGGCCTCGACGCCTTCGCCATGCCCGTGGGGCTCGATGGGCGCTTCGATGCGCAGGTCCCGGACTTTGCCGGGCAGCACGTGAAGGACGCGGATCGGGAGATCATCCGCCATCTGAAGGAGAGCGGCGCGCTCTACGAGCAGGACGTCATCGTCCACAGCTACCCCTTCTGCTACCGCTCGGAAACGCCCCTGATCTACCGCGCCGTGCCCAGCTGGTACGTGAAGGTGGAGCAGCTCAAGGATCGCCTCCTGACGGCGAACCGCCAGGTGTGCTGGGTGCCCGACCACATCCAGGAAGGGCGCTTCGGCAAGTGGTTGGAGGGGGCCCGGGATTGGGCCATCTCTCGAAATCGGGTTTGGGGCACGCCCCTGCCGCTCTGGGTGAACGATGAAACGGGCACGGTGCACTGCATCGGCTCCCGGGAGGAGCTTGCCACGCTCACGGGAACGCTCGTGGATGATCTCCACCGGGAGTTCGTTGACGATCTCACTTTCACTAAGGACGGAGAGCCCGGGGTCTATCGCCGGGTGCCGGAGGTGCTCGACTGCTGGTTTGAGTCTGGCTCCATGCCCTACGCCCAACTGCATTATCCCTTTGAGAACGCCGAGCTTTTTGAGCAGGGCTTCCCGGCTGAATTCATCGCCGAGGGGCTCGACCAAACCCGAGGCTGGTTCTACACCCTGACCGTGCTCGGGGTGGCGCTGTTTGATCAGCCGGCCTTTCGCAACGTCATCGTCAATGGCCTTGTGCTGGCGGAAGACGGTACGAAGATGTCGAAGTCCAAGCGCAACTTCACGCCCCCGGACGAGCTCATGGAGCGCTACGGCGCCGATGCCCTGCGTCTTTACCTCATCAATTCCGGGCTCGTGCGCGCCGAAGAGCAGCGCTTCGCGGACACGGGGGTGCGGGAGCTGACGCGCCGGGCGCTTCTGCCCTGGTACAACGCCTTTAACTTCTTCCACACCTACGCCGAGCTCGACGGCTTCACCCCGGTCGAGCTTGCCGAACCCACGGCCGTGCTCGATCGTTGGATACTGTCCCGGCTGCAAACCCTGAAGGCGACGGTGGGGGAGGAGATGGAAGGTTATCGCCTCTATAACGTCGTCCCCCGGCTCTTCGAGTTCATCGAGGAGCTCACGAACGTCTACATTCGCTACAACCGGGATCGCTTCTGGACCGAGGGGCCCAGCGCAGATAAAACCGCGGCCTTCTCCACCCTTTACCGGGCGCTGCTGGAGCTTTCCCAAACCATGGCGCCCTTCGCGCCCTTCCTGTCCGAGACCCTCTACCAGCGGCTCCGAGACCTCGGGAATCGCGACGCCCTTCCGCGCTCCGTGCACCTTTGTGCCTATCCCGAGGCGGAGCCAGCGCGCATGGATCCGCGCCTCGAAGTGGCCGTGGATCGCATGCAGCAGGTCATTCTTCTCGGGCGGCAGAAGCGGGAGGAGGCACGCCTCGGGCTGCGCCAGCCCCTGGCGAAGCTCACGGTTATTCATCGCGACGGCGCGCTCCTGGACGATATCCGCGCCCTCGAGGTGGAGCTGGCCCGGGAGCTGAACGTCAAGGAAATCGCCTACAGCACCGATGAAAGCGCTTTCATTCGCCTCTATGCGAAGGCCAACTTCAAGCAGCTGGGGCGGCGCCTCGGCAAGGACATGAAGCGCTACGCCGCCGCCATCGCCGCCCTGGGTCCGGAGGCCATCGAGGCCTTTGTGGAAACGGGAATGCTTGAGCTTGAGGGCGAACGCTTCGGGGAAGGGGATCTGGAGGTCTTCCGCGAGCCCCAGCCCGCTAAGGAAGCGCTGTCCAATCGCTTCATCACCATCGATCTGTCCACGGAGCTCACCCCGGCCCTGCGCGAGGAAGGCCTGGCCCGGGAAGTGGTCAACCGGATTCAGCGGGCGCGCAAGGACGCTGATTTCCACGTCAGCGATCGCATTACGGTGCGGTATGCAGCGGCGGCACCGCTCGCTGCGGCCATCGAGGTCCACGGCGCTTACATTGGCGGCGAGACGCTGGCCGTGGCCCTGGTGCCCGAGGCGAACCTTGGGGAAGAGGCCACCGCGGTGACCATCGATGGCGCCGAGCTGCGCTTCACCCTGACCCGAGAGGCCCGCTAGCAGGTCCTGGGGCCATGCGCTTAGGGCCTAGGGCCTAGCGTTCTAGGGCAGGACGGGGGGGAAGGCCGGCCTTTTCGTAAAGGGCATCCAGGACCACCGCCGTGGCGAGGGCATCTGCGCCATCGGTGGGGGGCCGCTTCCCGCGGAGCACGGCGTCGGCAAAGGCCTGAAGCTGGTAGCAATAGCTGGGGGTGGGATCCACCGATTCCCGGAGTTCGCCGTCCTTGCGGGTCAGCGTTAGCTCATGCCCTAGCTGGGGCGCTACGGGGTTTTGCACCCGAAGCGATCCTTCTGAGCCGCGCAGGCTCAGCCACGCCGCGAGGGGGTCCTCGGGGCTCATGCTCGCTGTCACCGTGGCCGCCAGCCCCGGGTAGGCGGCATGGGAGAGAACCCCGCGGAAGCGTTCGTCTACCTGGTCGATGACCCCCTGGGCGTCCGCGCTCGCCACCGTGAGGGGATCGCCAAGCAGGCGGCGAAACATATGCACGCCGTAGATCCCTAGATCCAGGAGTGCGCCGCCGGCGGTATGAAAGCGTCGGCGGATATCCCCCGGGGGAATGTGGGGCACGGAGAAGTGCATGGCCAGGTCCGTGAGCGTGCCTAGCGTGCCCCCTCGCAGGATCTCTTCTACCCGGGCCCAAAGGGGATGGTAGACGTAGTGCATGGCCTCCATGAGCACGGGGCCGTAGCCCTTTTGCAGGAGGCTGCGCAGCGCCGGGGCATTGCCGCTGAGGGGCTTTTCGCAAAGCACGGCCTTCCCGGCCCCCAGGGCCGCCTCGACCCACACCAAGTGATGGCTCGCCGGGAGGGCGATGTAGACCGCATCCACGTCATCGCGGGCGATCA
>RGAU01000090.1 GCA_009919975.1 Gammaproteobacteria bacterium | reverse complement strand
CGAAGGATCTCTCCCTGGCGGCGCCTCTCACCTTGCCTGCGCGCGAGAACGTGCCCCGGGAGAGCGTTGCGTGAAGGGGCCCGGGGGGAGGTTTGATCGCTGGCTGGCGCGCATTCCTGATCCGTTCCTTTTTGTGCTGGTGCTTACCCTGGGGACCGCGGGGCTCGCGCTGCTTCAACCGGGGGTCACAGCGGGCGAGGTGGTAGATGCCTGGGGCAACGGGCTCGGAGGACTTCTGGCCTTCACCACCCAAATTGCCCTCACCCTGCTGCTTGCCCATGCCCTAGCCCACACCGATGCCATGGCCCGTCTTCTGGCATGGATCGCTCGCCTGCCCCGAACCCCAGCGGCGGCCTACGCCGTGGTGTCCCTCGGAGCCAGCGCCCTGAGTATGCTGGCCTGGTCCCTGGGGCTCGCCGGAGGGGCGCTTTTGGCCCAGGCCGTGGCCCGGGAGGGGGCCGCCCGGGGCTGGCGTCTGGATTATCCCTTGCTTGTGGCCGCGGCCTATGGGGGGTTTGTGGTTTGGCACATGGGCTATTCCGGTTCCGCACCGCTGTTTATGGCCACGGCGGGGCAGCCCCTGGTCGATCGCTACGGCCTGGTGCCCCTCGGGGAAACAATCCTCACCCCCTGGAATCTCGCCTTTGCGCTGGGCCTTGCCCTGGTGATGGCAGCCCTTGCGTCGCGCCTAGCGCCCCCCGAACCCCAGCCCTTTCGCCCGGAGACGGACTCGGCCCAGGAAGCCGCCGGCGCCGGTGGGGCCCTGTCCCAGGGCCCCTGGCTGACGGGGCTTTTCGCCCTGCTGCTAGGCTGGTTTCTGTGGCGACGAGTTGCGCTTCAGGGGGGCGGGGTCGATCTGAACTGGGTGAATTGGAGCTTCCTGGCGCTAGGGCTGGCCCTCGCTCGATCTCCCGTGCATTACGTAGCGCTCATTTCGCAGGCGGGGCGAACGCTCGGTCCCGTCCTGCTTCAGTATCCGTTTTACGCAGGCATCATGGGCATTATGGTATCCACGGGGTTGGCGGCGGCGCTGGCGTCCTACTGCGTGGCCCTGGCCAGCGAGGGAACGCTGGGGTTTTGGGCCTTTCTTTCCGGGGGCGTGCTCAACTTCTTCATTCCCTCCGGTGGCGGGCAGTGGGTGGTGCAGGGGCCCATATTCCTCGAGGCCGCGGAGCGCCTCGGGACCCCGGCGCCGGAGGTCATCATGGGGGTGGCCTATGGCGATCAGTGGAGCAATCTGATCCAACCCTTCTGGACCGTGCCCCTTTTGGCCATCGCCGGGCTGCCGCTGCAGAGCGTGCTGCGCTACAGCGTCATCATGTTTTGTTGTTCCGGTGTTTTCCTAGGCGCCGCCCTGCTGGGGCTAGGGCATTTCGGATGAATTCCCACGGAAATAAGGAGCCCGCCATGGGGCTGATCGGGAGAGCGGCGTTGGTGATGCTGCTAATGGCTTCGCCTAACCTTTGGGCCTGGGGGCAAACGGGCCATCGGGTCACCGGTGCACTGGCCGAGCCCCTGCTCAGCGCCGAAGCGCAGCACCTGGTGCGGGGGCTTCTGGGTCCCGAGTCCCTCGCCGAGGCCAGCACCTGGGCCGATGAAATGCGCTCCGCGCCGGGCCCCTTCTGGCAAAAGACGGCGAATCCCTGGCATTACGTCACCGTCCCCAAGGGACAGGACTACGACGAAGCCGGGGCTCCGCCGGAGGGAGACGCGGTTACGGCGCTGGCGCGCTATCGTGCGCGGCTGCTGAATCCGACCCTGGCGCTAGAGGTGCGGCAAGAGGCCCTGCGCCTCATCGTGCATTACATCGGGGATTTGCATCAGCCTTTGCATGCGGGCAACGGTACGGATCGGGGCGGAAATGACTTTCCCGTGCGCTACTTTGGGAAGAGCACGAATCTGCACCGAGTCTGGGACTCCTCCATGATCGACGGGGAGCGCCTCAAGGCTCGCTACGCCAGCATTGACCCGAAAGATTGGATCGGGGAGAGCGCAGCGCTTCGCGATCAGCTTTACCCTGACGGTGACCGGCTCAGCTACGATTATATTTTTCAGCACAAGGATGCGCTGCGCACGCGCCTCATGGCTGCAGGCTGGCGCATTTCGGCCTATCTGAACGCCGCGTGCGAAGCCGCGCCGGGGGCCTGCGCGCCCTAGAAAATTCCGGCGCTCAGCCCTGCCGCTAGGGTCATGCCCAACTCCCGGGCGGCGCCTAGGGCGTCCTCCGTAGGCAGGCCCCGCACAATCAGGGGTTCGGCCACCGGGGTGAAGGGGTAGCCCCGGGCGATGCGCTCGATCTCCCGCACCGCGCCCCGGCCGTCGTTCCCAGCGCTGATGAAGAGCGCATAGGGCAGGGGCGCCAGCTCGCCCTCCACGGCGTAGAAGGTGCGATCGAAAAAGTCCTTAAGAAGCCCGGACATGGTGCCGAAGTTTTCCGGCGTGCCGAACAGGAGGCCGTCGGCCCAGCGGAGATCCTCGGGGCCAGCGTCCGGGGCACGAAGGCAGCGTACGGTCACGTCCTCGATGGCGTGATCTTCCGCCCCGGCCCGCACTGCCTCCATCAGCTGCGCCGTATTCCCGCTTTGCGAATGCCAAACAATGAGTAGGTTTTTCACCGGAGCCCGCTTCGCCGCTGCCGAGGGCCTAGCTTACTTGGAGGATGCCCTCCCGGCGAAGCTGGCGCACAAAGCGCGCGGGAACAAAGTAGAGCGCTAGCACCGCCGAGCCCGCAACGCCCCCGGCGATGGCTGTAGCTAAGGGCGGCCAGAAGGTGCCGCCAAAAACGATGAGGGGCAGAAAGCCTCCGACCGTGGTGACGGTGGTGGAAATAATGTGGCGCGTAGCATCCAGGACCACGGTCTCGATGGCGACCAAGTCTCCGGCGCAAGCTTCCGGGGAGGCCTTGAGGGCGGAGAGCACAATGATCGCACCGTTGATGGCAAGGCCCACGAGACCTAGCGTCCCGATGATGGCGTTGAAGCCGAGGGGGTAGCCAAAGAGGCGAACCCCGAAGAGCGCAAGGCCCACGGACAGAAAGCCGACGATGCCGATGGTCCCGGCCTGGCGGAAGGAATTGAGGGAGAGCACCACCACGCCCACCATCAGAAGCAGAAAGGTGACGAAGGTGGCCAGGAGATTGCCTACCGATTCGGAGCGCTGCTCCGCTTCTCCGCCGAACTCGATGCGATAGCCCGGGGGAAGGGTAAGGGCTGCGGTGTCGAGGGCTTCTTGAAAGGCGCCGAGGGCCGCTGCAGGCAAAACGTAGGGCATGAGGTAGCCCTGGACCGTATTCACCCGTTGCCCCTGGTAGTGCTCGATGGTGTCCGCTGCCGGGGCCAGCCGCAGGGTTCCAAAGCTATCAAGGGGCATGCCGCGATAGTTTAAGGAGGGCGTTGGAGAGGGTAGGGGAAGGGCCGTCAGCGCTTCCGGGCTGCGGGCGGCACTATCCGCGCGGACCCGAATGGGAAGCTCGAAGGTGCCCTCCATGACGAAGCCCGCATCGATGCCCGACAGATTCGAGCGTACCGCTGGGGCCAGGGCCCCAAGGGTCAGGCCGCGCTCCGAGGTGCGCGCGGCGGGGGCATCGAGCACCCACTTGGCTTGCGTGCCCGTGAGCCCAGCGCGGGTGTAGGTCACCCCAGGGACAGCCGCCAGCAGGCTTCGGAGCTGTTCCCCAAGGCGCTGCAGCTCTGCCAGATCGTCTCCGAGAATCCGGACCTCGATAGGAGCATCGAAGGGGGGGCCCTGTTCGAAGGGAAGGGCCAGCACCTGGGCCTCCGGAAAGGCCTCCCGTAGCCGGCTTTGGAGCCCCGGAAGGAGGCGCTGGGTGGCCTCTGGGCTCGCAGTGTTCACGAAGGCGCCGGCGAAATTCGCGAGCCCATCGCTATTCACGAGCACGTTGTAGTACACCCGAGGCCCGCCTTCCCCAAGGAAGAAGAAAGCGTCTTCGACGTCCGGCGTGTCCTCAAGGATTGCCGCAAGCCGGGCCACTGCCGCTTCCGTACCCTCGATGGGCGTAGAGGGAGGCAAGGACAGTTGAATCTGAAACTGGTTTCGGTCCACCGGGGGGAAGAACTGCTGAGTCAGCGTAGGCGCGAGGGCAAACCCGAGTACGGGAAGCAGCAGGGACAGGGCCACCCCTTTCCAGGGAGCATGCAGTACGGCGCGAAGGCTCGCGGCGTAGCGGGCCCGAAGCCCGGGGAAGGTGATGCCCTCCCGGCGCCAGCGAGGAAGGTCGGCAGCCATGGGGTAGGCGCGATCAAGAAAGCCGGCCAGGGCGGGCACGATGGTCATGGCCAGGAAGAAGCTGCTGATGACCGCGAGGACAACATTGATGGCAATGGTCCCCGTGAATTCTCCCGTGCCCCCGGGGGTTAGGGCGATGGGCATGAAGGCAAACACCGTGGTGGCCGTGGATGCCGCGAGGGGAACAAAAAGGTGCTCGACGGTGGCGCGGACGGCGGCATCGATAGGGAGGCCATCGCGCCGTCCCTGCTTGTAGGCCTCCACCGCCACAATGGCGTTATCGATCAAAAGGCCGAGGGAGATGATGAGGCCCGTGACGGACATCTGGTGCAAAGGAATGTCCAAAAAGCGCATTCCCGCGAGCACCATGGCTAGCGTGAGCGGCAAGGCGAGGCCTACGAGCAGGGCATTTCTTGGGCCCATAAAAAAGACGAGGACGGCGAAAACAATCACCAAGGCGCTGATCAAGTTGAAGGTGAGATCACCGAGGCGGTCGCTGGTGAAGGCGTTTTGGTCGTAAATGACTTCCAGGGCAAGGCGCGGAGGAAGGGTTTCACGAAATGCTTGAAGCTCCCGTTCCGCGGCGTTCCGCCACAGGTCGATGCGCTGATCGGGCTCCATCACCGCCGCAACCACTACGACCCGCTGCCCCTCGCTTAAGGCCAGGGTCGCCGGAGGATCGATGACGGCACGGCGGACCTCCGCGAGGTCGCCGACCTTAAGCTGTCCCCCGTCGGCGCTACGGGTGAGGGGCACCGCCGCCACCCGGGCGACGGAGTCGAGCTCGCCGCCAATCTCCACCAGAAGGTCGGACCCGGCACTTTGTAGACGTCCGGCGCTGCCCCGGGTATCGGCTTGGCGAAGGGCGGTCGCCACGGCCTCAGCGCTGAGGCCTGCGGCAGCGGCTCGGGCCGGACTCACCAGCACGCGAAGCTCTTCCTCGGGTTCGCCGTAAAGCTCCGTTTCCTTCGTGCCCGGCAGGTTAGCGAGTCGGGTCTCCAGCCGCTCCCCGAGGCGATTGAGCAGGGCAAGGGGAGGGTCGCCAGGGCCTATCCACCGCAGGGCCAGGGCCAAGGTGGTGGCTATGGGGCCCCGGGCTTCCACCTCCGGGGTGAGGGTGCCCGGGGGCAGCTCCCCCTCCAGGGTGCCGACCTTGTCCCGAACCTCGCTCCAGAGCACGTCGATGAGTTCCGGACCGACCCGATCTTCGAACTCTACGTTGATGAAAGAAAGGCCTGTGCGCGATTCGCTTCTAAGCTCCTTAATCTCGGGGATTTCCCGAAGCTTCTTCTCGATGCGCTCGGTGATTAGCGTTTCCACCCGCTCGGCGGAGGCCCCCGGGAGGAAGGTTTTTACGAAGCCGTAGCGCTCCGTCATGGTGGGGTCTTCTTGGCGCGCTAAGGTTGTAAAGGCAGACAGCCCGAGCACCATGATGAGCCCAAGGGTCAGGGCCGTGAGCCGCCCCTGGCGATAGAAGAGATCGCTCAGGGCCCCATTCACGGCTGCATGATCCGCAGCGCTTGCCCGGGCACGAGGCGGCCGACGCCGGACTGGACGACCTGGTCACCGGATACCAGATCACCCCGTACGAAGGCTTGCTCTGTGGTGCTGTGCAAAATCTCCACGAGTGATCGCTGGGCCGTGTAGCCTCCCGCCCCGTCCGGGACCGCAAGGAATAGGGACCAGAGTCCCCGGTTGGCCTCGGCGAGGGCTGTAAGCGGGACCCAGAAGCCGGCCTCGTCGAGGGTTCGATCTAAGCTGAGCTCCACGAGCTGTCCCGCGCGCACGGCTGGAGTCGCCGTGCTGAAACGGAAGCGAGCCGTCGCGGTGCGCGCCGCGGGATCGAGCTGGGGAAGAATTTGAAGCAAGGCCGCGGGGTAGGCCGTTCCCTCCACTATCAGGGTGTAGGCGGCATCGCTGTTGAGGCTCGGCAGCAGGGCTGGAGGCAGGCCAATGCGCGCCTCCAGGGCACCTGCGCTGACTACGGTAAGGACCGGCGCCCCGGGGGCTAGGAGGGCGCCTTCGTCAACGTGCCGTTCCGCGACGACCCCATCGTAGGGAGCTCGGAGGACGGCCCGGCTGAGCCGCACGGCGACCTCCTCCGCTTGGGCGGTGGCTTGCTGCGCCCGAGCCTCGGCAACGCGCTCCCGAGCCTGCTCGGCCGCGGCGGCCAGCCGGGCATCATCGAAAGCCTGTTCGGCAATCTGCTGGCGCTCAAAAAGCGTCTTTGCCCGCTCAGCCTTCATGACGGCCAGTTCAGCGAGGGCCCGCTGCGCCGTGTGCTCCGCTTCCGCAAGGCGCTGGGCCGCCTGCGCCGAGCTGAGGGCGGCGGCCAGTTCCCGATCGTCGAGGCGTGCCAGGGTTTGGCCCTCGGTTATCTGATCACCGGCGTCCACAGTCATGGAGGCCAGGGGGGCGCTGGTGGTAAAGGCGAGGGTGCTTTGCTGGGCGCTTTCCACCAGCCCTGCGAACTGCTGGCGCATGGCATAGCTCGGGGCCTGGGAAACCTTGGCTGTTGTGACGGGGAGGCCCCCTTCCCCGGCGTGGGCCAGGGGGCCAGTCGCTAAAATCAGAGCCAGCAAGACGCCTTGGGGGCTGGGGCGCATGGGGATTCCTCTTCAATGTATGCAATGCTCACATTGCGCCAGCATACGCTTTATGTTTGCATTGTCAACATTAAAGGGGGTGCCATGACTCAGCCGTCCGCAGCCAGTCGCTACCATCACGGGGATCTCCGCACGACGCTGCTGCGCGCGGCGGAGGCGCATATTGCCCTTGAGGGGACGGAGCGCCTCTCCCTCCGGGCCCTGGCTCGGGAGGCGGGGGTGTCGGCCACGGCGCCTTACCGGCACTTCGATGATCGGCAGGCCCTGCTGGTGGCCCTCGCTACCGAGGGCTTTGAAGAGCTCGCGGTGGTGAATACCCTTATTCATCAGGATTTTGGTCACGAGCCTATCCCCATCCAGCTGCTTCAATGCGGCCTCGCCTACGTTCGCTACGCCGAGGCTAACCAGGTGAAATACCTGCTGATGTTCGGGGACGTAGTGGGGGACTTTTCCCCCTACCCGGAACTTGTCGATGCCTCCGAGCGGGCCTTCGCGCCCCTCGCAGCGCTTCTTCGTAGCGGCCTCGATGCGGGGCTCATTGTCCCCCTCGATTTTCATACCTTGGCGGGCATGACCTGGGCGTCGGTGCATGGGGTGGCGAGCTTGCTCCTGAAGGGGGCGCGAGGCTCGGAGGGTCTCGCCGCGCAGCGTGCGGAGCCGCGCCGGGCCATCGCGGCTCTAGGGCGGCATCGAGAGGCGGCGCTCGCGCAAATGTTCGCGGGGTTCTTCCAATGTCCCCAGGCTCGGACCATGCTGGAGCAGATTGCTAGCCAAAACGCTTGATTGGGGGAGGGGAAAGCCCATGGTACGTGTGACAACGCCGCGCATTGCGCCCTTAGACCCGGACGCCCTGGGGCCTGAGGCCCAGAAGGTGATGGGCAACTTTAAGGGGGAAACCCCGCTCAATATCTTTCGCACCCTCGCGCAGCATCCGGACCTGCTCCGGCGCTGGCTGGTTTTCGCTAACCACGTTCTCGGTAAATCCTCCCTGGCGCCCCGGCCCCGGGAGCTGGCCATCCTTCGCATTGGCTGGTTGTGCCGTTCAGCCTATGAGTGGGGGCAGCACGTGGAGATCGGACGCGACTGCGGCCTAACGGACGCCGACATTCAGGCGCTTAAGGCTGGGCCCGAAGCCGGGCATTGGGGCGAGGAAGAGCAATGGCTTCTCCGTGCCGTGGATGAGCTCTACCTGGATGCGCACATCAGCGATCGCACCTGGAATGCCCTGGCGGCGCGCTGGTCAACGCAGCAGCTGATGGATCTCGTCTTCACCGTGGGCCAGTACAACTTGGTGAGCATGGCCTTGAATAGCTTTGGGGTGCAGCCCGAGCCGGGGTTACCGGCGATGGCGGACTAGCGATGACCTTTACCGTGGTGCGCGAGCCCCTGGTGCTCGCCTTTCAGGAAAAGAGCGCCTTTAAGGAAACCTACGGCGGCGGCACGGATACGGTGGTGCTCGAGGGGCAGTTCCTTCGTCCGGAGGGCTCGCCGTGCAAAACCGCCCTGGTGTTTATGCATCCCACGGGCACGATGAACACGCTACCCCTGCCCAACGCCCTGGCTCGAGCCGGGGTTCCGGTGCTGTGCTGCGGCAGTCGCTACCCCCACAACGATACGGCGCTGATCATGGAAAAGGTGCTGATCGATCTCGGAGCCTATGTGCGCTACGCCCGGGAGCGCCTCGGCTTCGAGAAGGTGGTGCTGGCGGGGTGGAGCGGCGGCGGGTCCCTTTCGCTCTACTATCAAAGCCAGGCAGAACGGCCCACGGTGGAGGCGACCCCAGCGGGGGATCCGGTGGATTTGCGGGGGGCGAAGTTGCCGCCGGCGGATGGGGTCATGCAGCTGGCGGCCCACGTCAGCCGCGCCACGACCCTAACGGAGTGGCTCGACCCGTCGGTGCTCGATGAGACGGACCCGAGCCGCCGCGACCCCGAGCTCGATCTTTATGGCGTCTCCGGCCCCAAGCCGCCCTACAGCACCGCCTTTCTTGAGCAGTACCGGGCGGCGCAGAGGGCGCGAAGTCAGCGGATCACGCAGCGGGTTTGGGCGCGGCTTGAGGCGCTTCGCGCCGCCGGACGACCTTATGATGAGGAAGCCTTTGTAGTGCATGGCACCATGGCCGATCCGCGCTGGCTTGACCCGACCGTGGATCCGAATGATCGCGCCCCGGGTCAGTGCTATATGGGCGATCCACGCATTGTGAACATGATGCCGGCGGGCCTCGCGCGCTACAGCAGCCTTCGCGCGTGGCTTAGCCAGTGGAGCTATGAAACCTCCTTCGCTGATGGGCCGGGCTCCGCAGCGGCCATCTCCGTGCCGGCGCTCGTGCTTGAGAACAGTGCGGACGACGCCTGTACGCCGAGCCACGGGCAGCGAATTTGGGACGCCCTCGCCCATGTGCCGCGGCATCGGGTGGTGATCTCTGGTGCAACCCACTATTACCTCGGGCAGCGAAGCTGCTTGGCGGAGGCGACGGCAGAGGTGACGCGCTGGCTGTCCGCTGAGGGGTTTTTGCCGCGGGAGCCCTTTTAGGCAAAAAAATTGACCCGGATCAGCTTCCGTTCAGTTGAAATTGCCTAAGGTAGGACTCAGATAGTGGTTGTCATCAGTTTACAGCCCCGGCGGCACGACCCTCCCTCCCCTCCCCAAACGTTTGCCGCCGGGGCTTTTTAACCAAAAAAGGCGCATCAATTGATGCGC
>RGAU01000089.1 GCA_009919975.1 Gammaproteobacteria bacterium | reverse complement strand
GCTCGGCCACCCAGGGCCCCTCGTAGAGAAGCCGCCCCGCGGCGAGCAGGGGCTCGGCGTCGAAGGGCACCAGGGAGAAACCTGCCGCCTCCGCCTGCGCCAGCGCCTCATCCCACAGGGCTAGGCTATACGCGCCATCCAGGGCCACCTGTTCCCGCAGGGGCACGGCAAGGCGCCCCCGCCCCGCACCCGGCACCGGGCGAAGGCCCGGAGCCCAAGGCTGCTGCGTCACGTCGGCGGGATCATAGGTGCCCGCCACCTCCGCCACCGCGCTCAGGGTTTCTAGGTCCGGCGCAAAAATGCTGACGCAATCCAGGCTCTCGCAGGCCGGCACCACCCCCTTCGTACTCAAAAGCCCCCGGGAGGGCTTGAGGCCGTACAGGCCGTTGAAGGCTGCGGGCACGCGCCCCGACCCCGCGGTGTCCGTTCCCAAGGAGAAGGCCACGTGACCCCGACCCAGGGCCACCGCGGAACCGGAACTCGAGCCGCCGCTAAGGTAGGCAGGATCCACGCTGTTTAGGCAGGGGCCGGAAAAGGCCCGGGTCCCCACGAGCCCTGTTGCGAACTGATCCAGATGGGTTTTCCCGAGGGGGATGGCGCCGGCGTCGATAAGCGCCTGCACCACCGGCGCCGACTCAGACGGGGTATAGGCAAAGGCCGCGCAGCCCGCGGTGGTGGGGAGCCCCGCCACGTCGATATTGTCCTTCACGGCGAAGGGCACGCCCCAGAGCGGCCCCCGGGGCAGGGCCTCCAGAGCATCTAGGTAAGCTTTCAGCTGCGCCTCGGAGAGCACGGTAATCCAGGCGTTAAAGGTTTGATCCTCGGCAATGCGCGCCAAGCAATCGGTAAGGAGGGTGCGGGGCGTAACCCCCGTGGCATAGGCACGCGCAACGGCCGCGAGGGAAAGACGTTCAGCCATGGGGAATCGACTCCGAAAGGGACGCTGGGGCCAGCGCCGTCAGCAGATGATGGTGAAAGTGGGCAATCGCCGCCTCCCAGGGCTGGGCTAGGGGGCCGGGGCAGAAGCGATCTCCGGCCATGGCGCGCTGGAGGCCCTCAATCATGACGATGTCCTCGTCCTTGGTGATGGCATTAAAGGCCGCCATGGTTGCCCCGGGGTCGCCGCCGGGCACACCGTAAAGCGCCAGCTCCAGCACCGTTTCTCCGGGGCCCTGGGGCACAAGCGCTCCGGTCATGAAGAAGCGTTCCCCGGAGAACAGCAAAAGATTGGGAAAGAGGTAATGGGCCCCAATGCCCTTAAGAGCCGGGTCCGCACCAGCTAGGCTCGGGAGGGGGGCCAGGGTTTCATCCACGCCCCCAAAACCCTCCGCCGCGGCTTCGCTTCGACGGGTCTCGAAGGACATCCAGTGCGGGCCCGCCTGGGTGATCTGCCCCCGGGGATGATCGAAGGCCCCAAGGGTCTTTTCATGGAGATGCCACAGATGAAGCCAATCCACGTGGTTCTCAACATAGAGCTTCCAATTGGCGGCGAAGGGGACGCGCTCCTCATGAAGCAGGGATAAGGCGCCCGGCGCAAAGGGCTCAAGGACCGCAGCCGTTCCAGCCAGAGCTGCCTCCAAAGTTTGCGCAGGCTCGGGATCGGGATGGACAAAGAGCAGGCCATGCCACTCCCCCACGGCGGCCGGGAAAAGGCCCAGCGCCTCCCGATCCAAGTCTGGGAAGGCCTCCCCCTGGGGCACGCCGCGCAGGCGCCCATCTAAGCCGAAGCTCCAGCGGTGATAGGGACAGGTCAGGGACGCGCAACGCCCGGACCCTTCCTTTAGGGGCGCGCCACGGTGGCGGCAGAGGTTGTGAAAGGCGCGCAGCACCCCGCGCTGATCGCGCACAAGCACTAGGCTATCGAGCCCTACCTGCACCACGCGAAAGGAACCCGGGGCGTCAAGCGCCGACGCATGGGCGACGAAGTTCCAGTGGGCTCCGAAAACCCAGCGCTGCTCCGCAGCAAACCAACGGTCGTCACGAAAGGCCTTGGGCGGCAGGGCATAAACGGGGGCCGTAGCCATGGAGAAACTCGCTTCTTCTTCAGATAGGAGCCGGAGCCCATCGGCAGGACTGAAGCAAGGACCGTTCCGCTTATCCCAAGCACGGGTGGCGCTGGGCGTCGCACCACCCAGAAGCGCGAGCCTTCCTCAACGGCCGCACTGAATTAGCGCGCAGCCTCACGGAGAAAAAGCGCGCTGCACAACGGAAGGGCATGAAGGCCGAACCGTTTTAGCGCACGCACCCAAAGCGCCGGGGCGAAGGAAAACTTGGCAAAGCCCTTGCTTAGGTCTTCTTGCTTAAGTCCTTTGGACTCGTTCCCTGCGCTTCGCTGAAGGTGCTTCACCATGCGACATGCCCACCGCCCTCTTTCCCGATACCCGCGCCTCCGCCGCGCTTGCGCGGCCGCGGCCTTTCTCCTGCTGACGCCCTGGGGCTTGGCTGAAGATCGCCCCACCTTTCGCCTCGCCTGGTCCATCTACGTGGGCTGGGCGCCTTGGGACTATGCCGAGCAAACGGGCATTTTGAAGAAATGGGCAGACCGCTACGGCATCGACATCGAGCTGGTGCAGGTCAACGACTACATCGAGTCCATTAATCAGTACACCGCCGGGCAGTTCGACGCCGTCACCGCCACGAACATGGACATCCTTACCATTGCCGCCGCGAGCGGTGTGGAAAGCACCGCTGTCATCGTGGGGGATTACTCCGACGGCAACGACGGCATCATCCTTCGCAAGGGCCAAGGCCTCTCCGACATTAAGGGCGAGCGGGTCCATCTCGTCGAACTCTCCGTGTCCCACTATCTCCTCGCCCGGGCCCTGGAAGGCCTCGGCCTACGGGAGCAGGACGTGGAGATCGTCAACATGGCCGAGGCCGATCTGGTCGCCGCGTGGGCCGGCGGCACCGTCCCCGCCGTAGTCACCTGGAACCCCATGCTCATGCAGCTGAAGGACCAGCCCGATACGGCGCTGGTCTTCGACTCCAGCACCCTGCCTGGGGAAATCCTCGATCTCACGGTGGCCAAGAGCATGGTCCTCGAGGCTCACCCGGAGTTCGGCCACGCCCTGGCCGGCGCCTGGTACGAAACCCTCGCCCACCTGCAATCGGAGCAACGGGGGGAGGCCGTGGCCGCCATGGCCGCGGTGACGGGCACGGACAGCGAAAGCTTCGAACGCCAGCTGGCCACCACCCACCTCTTTGCCACGCCCACGGAAGCGCTGAGCTTTGTACGCAGTGACGCGCCGCGAAAAATCATGCAATCCGTTGCCGAGTTCAGCTGGTCCCACGGCCTCTACGGGCCCTTCGCCCCGGACCCGGGCTTTGTCGGCATGACCTTCGGGGATGGTTCGACCTGGGGCGATAGCGGCAACACGCAGCTGCACTTTTCCCCGACCTTCATGGCCGAGGCTGCGGAGGCCGGCCTCTAGCCCCCCTAGCCATGCGCCGCTTGCTTAACCTCCAGCCCCGCCGCCCCCTTCGCCTTGCGCTTTTCTTGGCGCCCGTGGCGGCGATGCTCGTGACCTACCTCGCTTTCTCCGACGCGCGGCTGGCAGAAAATCCGCAGGATCGGCTCCTACCCGCGTTTTCCACCATGGGCGATACGCTGCTGCGCATGGCCACGGAGCCCGACCGGCGCTCCGGTGATCTATTATTTTGGTTAGACACAGGCGTCAGCCTCCAGCGTTTGGCCTTGGGCGTCGGCCTTGGAGCCCTCACAGCCTTGATGCTTGGGGTCGCCTCCGGCCTTATTCCCCTCGCTGGGGCCAGCCTCTCGCCCCTGCTGGCCATCATCGCCATGGTGCCGCCTCTGGCCATCCTTCCGATTCTGCTCATTGCCTTTGGAGTGGGCGAGCTGGCGAAGGTGATGCTCATTGCCATCGGCGTTGCACCCTTTATCGCCCGGGAACTGGAGGGGCGAGTGCGCGAGTTGCCCCGGGAGCAGCTGATCAAGGCCCAAACCCTCGGCGCCGGCACCTGGCTGACCCTATGGTATGTCGTGCTCCCCCAAATCCTGCCTCGGCTTTTCGATGCGGTGCGCCTGTCCCTCGGCGCCGCCTGGCTCTTTCTGATTGCGGCGGAAGCGATCGCCTCCACGGAAGGGCTCGGCTATCGCATCTTCCTGATGCGCCGCTACCTCGCCATGGACCTCATACTGCCCTACGTCGCTTGGATGACCGGTCTCGCCTGGTTCCTCGATTACGCCCTCCGCGTGCTCAACCGTCGCCTCTTTCCCTGGTACGGCGCTGAGGCGGGACGATGAGCGCACTGACTCTAAAAAACGTGGGCATGCGCTATGGGGATACGGTGGTGCTTGAGCGCCTGAATCTGATCCTCGACTCAGGCACCTTCTGCGCCGTGGTGGGCGCCAGTGGGGCGGGGAAAAGCACCTTCCTGAAATTGCTACTGAGCGAGCTTCAGCCCACGGAAGGCTCCATCACGCTGGGGGGCCGTCCCCTGCCCCAAGAGCCGGGCCCGGAACGGGGCGTGGTTTATCAGCGCTATTCCGTCTTTCCCCACCTCACGGCCCTAGAGAACGTTTGCTTTGGTTTAGAGCGTACGGAAGGGAGCGCCCTGTTCGGGCGTACCTGGGGGGCCAAGCGCCGCGCCCTTCGCACCGAGGCCAGGGACCTGCTCGAAGCGGTGGGTCTCACCGCCGCCGCGGATCGCTTTCCCGGCGCCCTTTCCGGCGGGATGCAGCAGCGTCTTGCTCTGGCCCAAACCCTCGCCTTAAAGCCAGAGCTGCTCCTACTAGATGAGCCCTTTGGTGCCCTAGACCCCGGGAACAAGCAGGCCGCTCACGCGCTGCTGCAGGCGCTGTGGGCCGAGCGCGGCATGACCGTTGTGATGGTCACTCACGATCTAAGCGAGGCCTTCACCCTGGGCACCCGGGTGCTAGTGCTCGACAAGGTGCGGGAGGACCCGCACAGCCCGGAGCGCTTCGGCGCTTCTATTACCTATGACCTTCCCGTGGACCGCAGCGCCCCGCCCGGGGCAGCTTCGCTCCCGCCCGTCTCCTAGGAGCCCCCATGCCATCGAACGCCTTTTTGCTTGAGGAACGCATCCCCGCGGGGTGCCATCACGCGCTACTGCTGAAACGCGGCTACGCTCTACGCCTTACCGATCTCTCCGGCGACGGCAATGTGGGCCTCCTGGCCTTCAACGCCGACGAGCGCAGCGAACGCTACAACATGGCGGACACGCTGAAGGCTCAGCACACCCACAAGCTTGCCCTGGGGAACGTGCTCTATTCCGATATGGGGCGGCCCCTGCTCTCCATCATGGGGGACAGCTTCGGCTGGCACGACACCATCTGCGGCACCACCAACGCCGCCATGATCGAGGCCACCTACGGCCTGAACGATTTTCAGCTGGCGCGGAACGGCTACTACCGAAACGGCCGGGACGGCTTCCTCATGGAACTTGGGCGCTGGGGCCTCGGCCGCCGGGACCTCGTACCGAATGCCAATTTCTTTAGCACGGTGACCGTGGATGACGAAGGCAACATCGGCCTCTCCGAGGCCAGCTATCAGCCCGGTGCCTGGGTTGAGCTCCGTGCCGAATTGAACGTTCTCGTGATCCTTAGCACCGCGCCCCATCCCCTCCGGGAAGGCCCGGCTGCGGCGAGAACCAGCGAGGCTTCGAGAATGCCGAAGCCTGGTTTGCCCTACCGGACGGAGGCCCGAAGGCATGAGCACGCTACTGCGACAGGAAACCATTCGCGCCGGCGACCCCTTCATGGCCCGCATCAACGCAGGGCAGCGGGTGCGCCTCGTGGATACGGAAGGCAATGAAGCCGTCGACACCTTCTTCTTCAACGCCGAGGATCCGCGGGAGCGCTACTCCGCCGTGGATACGGTGCGACGCCAGCGCAACGTCTACCTCACCACGGGCACGGAGCTGGTCTCCAACGAGGATCGCACGCTGCTCACCATCGTCGACGATACCTGCGGGCGCCACGACACCCTGGGCGGGGCCTGTGCCTCGGAAAGCAACACCGTTCGCTATGCCCACGACCGGAAATTCATGCATTCCTGCCGGGATAACTTCCTGCTTGCGCTGCTGAACTGGAACGAAGATTTCAGCAAACGGGACCTGGGTCCGAACATCAACTTCTTCATGAACGTCCCCCTGTCGGCGGACGGGGGCCTGCGCTTCGCCGACGGCATTTCCGGTCCAGGCAAGTACGTGGAGCTGGTGGCGCACATGGACGTGCTCATCCTGATCTCCAACTGTCCCCAATTGAATAATCCCTGCAGCGGCTTTAACCCCACGCCCGTGGAGTTTTTGCTCTGGGACGCCTAGCGCGGAGCCTGTCCTATGATTAAGCGCGTGCTTATTGCCAATCGCGGTGCCATCGCGGTCCGCATTCTCCGCACCCTGAAGGCTCGGGGCCTGGAGGGCATCGCGGTTTACGCGGAAGCCGACTACGGCTCGGCCCATGTCGACCTTGCGGATCGCGCCGTAAGCCTGGGGGATGGCTCCCTGGCAGAAACCTACCTGAATGGGGACGCCCTTCTGGCCATCGCCCTGCGGGAAAAGGTCGACGCCATCCATCCCGGCTACGGGTTTCTGTCGGAAAACTCCGCCTTCGCCAAGGCCGTGGAAGCGGCTGGGCTGATTTTTCTTGGCCCTACAGCAGCGCAGATCAATGCCTTCGGCCTGAAGCACGAGGCTCGGGCGTTGGCGGAAGAGGCCGGGGTCCCCCTGCTCCCGGGCTCTGGCGTTCTCGAAAGCCTGGAGGACGCTTTGCGCTTTGCGGGGGAAACGGGCTACCCCGTCATCCTCAAGAGCAGCGCCGGCGGCGGAGGCATCGGCATGCAGCGCTGCGAGGATGAGACGGCCCTCGCCCGCGCCTTCGCGAGCGTTGCCCAGCAAGCGCAAACGAACTTCGGCGATGCGCGCCTTTTTGTGGAGCGCTTCGTCGATGCGGCACGCCACGTCGAGGTGCAAATTCTGGGTAACGGCCAGGGGGACGTGGTGGTGCTCGGGGACCGGGACTGTTCCCTGCAGCGCCGTAATCAAAAAATTATTGAAGAGGCGCCGGCTCCCAAACTGCCGGAGACGGTGCGCGAAGCCATGCACGAAGCTGCCGCCCGGCTGATGGCCTCCGTGAACTATCGAAGCGCCGGAACCGTAGAGTTTCTCTACGATCCAGCCCGGGAGGCCGTCTACTTCCTGGAAGTGAATGCGCGCTTACAGGTGGAGCACGGCGTCACAGAGATGGTCACGGGGCTCGATATCGTCGACTGGATGCTGCGTATCGGCGACGGCGAAGGCGCTTTACCTGAGGCCCCCACGCCCCGAGGGGCGGCACTCCAGGCGCGGCTTTATGCCGAAGACCCGGAGCGCGCCTTCCGCCCTGCGCCTGGGCTCCTTACACACCTGAGGCTACCGGAGAGCCAGGACCGCACCACGCTGCGCGTGGACAGCTGGGTGAGCCCGGGGCTCGCCGTGCCTGCCGCCTACGACCCCATGTTGGCGAAGATTTTGGTGTGGGCGCCGACGCGAGACGCGGCCATTCCGGCCCTGGGCGAGGCCCTTCGGAACTGCGAGGTCAGCGGGATCCCCACCAACCTGCCCTTCCTTCACGAGGCCTTGGGCCTGGAAAGCTTCCAACGCGTCACCCACCACACGAAGACTGCTGATGGGGTGACTCTCCCTGGCCTATCCCTCGAGGTCTTGAGCCCGGGCACGCAAACGACGATACAGGACGTGCGGGGGCGGCTGGGCTATTGGCACGTGGGCGTGCCCCCCTCCGGCGCCTTCGACAGCCGCGCCCTGGCCTACGCCAATCGATGCCTAGGCAATGATGAAAACCTTCCCGGCCTCGAAATGGTCGTGGAGGGGCCGACGCTGAAGTTTGCGGCCGAGCGGCGCATGGCGCTGAGCGGCGCGGCGCTCACGGCCCAGCTCGATGGACAGCCGGTGCCCCTTAACCAGGCGGTCACCGTGGAGGCGGGGCAAACCCTCAGCCTCAAGGGCATCGGCGCCCAGGGGGATGGTCTGCGCGCCTATCTCGCCGTGGAAGGCGGTTTTGCCATCACGCCCGTGCTCGGCAGCACGGCGACCTTTGAGCTGGGCGGTTTCGGAGGCCACGGCGGCCGCGCCCTCCGCACTGGCGATGTTTTGCCTCTGGCTCCGCGACCGAAGCCTACGCAGGAACTGAACCTTCCCCTTCCCCCCAGCTTGGCGGACCGCACGACGATCCGCGTCGTGCAGGGCCCACTGCTGGCGCCAGACTTCCTAACTCCGGACTTCATGGACACCTTCTACGCGAGCGAGTGGGAAGTGCACTACAACTCCTCGCGCACAGGCGTTCGCCTCCTTGGGCCAAAGCCTGAGTGGGTGCGGGAGGACGGCGGGGACGCGGGGCTCCACCCCTCGAACGTCCACGACAACGCCTACGCCTTTGGCGCCATCGACTTCACCGGCGATATGCCCATCATCCTCGGGCCCGACGGCCCTAGCCTCGGGGGCTTTGTCTGCCCCGCCGCGGTGGCCGAGGTCGACCGCTGGAAGCTGGGGCAGCTCCGCCCCGGCGATAAGCTCCGCTTCGAACCGATTTCCCTGGAGGCGGCTCAGGGCCTTCTCGACGCCCCCCATCCGGCCCAGCCTTCACCAGCCCCGGGTCGCTGGCGGGAAAGCGCCGAAGACGTGGTACTGCTCAAAGATCCAACCCGAGAGCTGGTGGTGCGCGCCGCTGGGGATCGCTTCCTCTTGGTAGAGCTCGGCCCCACGGAGCTGGACCTGCAGGCGCGAATCAAAATCGAAGCGCTCCACCGCTGGCTAGCGGAGCAGCACCACCCGAGCCTTGAAGAAATGACGCCGGGGGTGCGCTCCCTGCAGCTGCGGGTCCCCCTAAAAGCACCCCGGGGACCGATCCTTACGCTCATTGAAGAGGGCCTCAGCGCCCTGGAGCACAGCGACGCGTTGACGCTCCCAAGCCGGATCGTCGAGCTGCCCCTGGCCTGGGACGACCCTGCGACCCAGGAGGCCACGGCGCGCTACATGCAATCGGTACGCGACGACGCGCCCTGGTGCCCTCGGAACCTCGAATTCATTCGGCGCATCAACGGTCTTCCTGACGAGCAGGCGGTGAAGGACATCGTCCTCTCTGCCAGCTATCTCGTGCTGGGCCTTGGGGACGTTTACCTCGGCGCGCCCGTGGCCACCCCTTTGGACCCTCGGCACCGGCTGGTGACAACCAAATACAACCCAGCGCGCACCTGGACTCCGGAAAACGCCGTGGGCATCGGCGGCGCCTATCTGTGCTGGCCATGGCAGTCATTTCGAGAAGCCCTGGCTCCTCCGGCCCTTTGATCAGCTGCGCTTCTTTGAGGTGAGCAACGAGGAACTCCTCGAGATGCGCCGCGCCTTCCCCCTGGGCCGCCTACCCGTGCGGATCACAGAAACCACCTTCAGCCCTTCAGACTACGACGCCTTCCTGAAGCGGGAAGGAGAAAGCATCGCCACCTTCCGCCGCACCCAGCAGCAGGCCTTCAATGAAGAGCGAAGCCGTTGGTCTGCCCAGGACAGCTCGGGGGTCAGTGCGGAGCCAACGGCAGCGGCGCCCGTGGTCACCGTGGAAGCCGGCTACACGGCGGTGGAAAGTCCCGTGGCGGGATCGCTCTGGAAGCATGCGGTGACGCCCGGCGCTTGGGT
>RGAU01000088.1 GCA_009919975.1 Gammaproteobacteria bacterium | reverse complement strand
AAAGTGCTCCAGCCCTCGGAAGTCCTTCGTAAGCGGCCCGTGCTGTTGGAACGGGGGCGCTTCTCCCCGGTGACGCGGGTCAATCTGGACATGATCGACAAGGCCAGAGCTCAGTTCGCCGAAGACGGCGGCGCGGCCGTGCAGGCGGACGACATTGTCTCGGTGATGGAAATCACCATGAGCAACCTCCGTGCCGACCAGGGGGAGGTCGACCTCACGGACTTTATCGGTCGTGCCGAAGTGCTCGGGGTCACGGACCACATCGTCATGATCTCCGACTACTTTGAGTATTACCGGCTGGCGGCCTATCTGCGGCGCTACACCGATCGGCGCTGTGCCATCGTGATGGGCGCCGGCGCGCTGCGGCAGATTTTCGATGAGCGCTACTACGCCCGCCTCGAGGGCGGCATCCTTGAGGCCCTTGGGCGTCTCTTTAAGAACGACCTTCACATCTTCGTTTACCCCCAGAAGGATCCGGAGACGGGCACGCTGTGGACCGTGGAGACGCTGGAGGTGCCGAAGGACGTGCGCCATCTCTACGGCTATCTCGTGGAGCGGGGCTTCCTTATCCCCGTGGAGGACTACGACGAGCGCGTGCTCGACATCCAAGCCCCCGAGGTTCTCGAGAAGCTCCAGAGCGGAGATGCGGCCTGGGAAGGGATGGTCGACGAGCGCGTCGCCGAGGTAATTAAGGCCCGCAAGCTCTTCGGCTTCGGCGCCCGCTAGCCATCAGGAAAGAGCAAGAGCGCCGCAAAGCGCCGTGATGCCCATGAGGTAGATTCCGGGAAGGCGAAGCAAGGCCTTATGGCCCCTAAAGCTCAGGCCGAGAAAGAGCATGGCCCCAAGGGCATTGGCGGCAATCAGGGGCCAGGCGGCGCTGGCGGACGCTAGGTCAAAAGCCACAGCAAGAAAGGTTGCGCCGCTCACCGTCAAGAAAATCGTAAAGATGTGCCAGCTGACGACGCTCAGGGACTTCCCGAGGGGCTCGAGCGTGCTTGCGTTGATATTCCCGAGATAAATCCGCGCGCCAGGGACCCCGTGGAAGAACGCTCCAAAGAGGGATAGGGCCGCAGCACCGATCATAAGCCAATGATCCATGGGTATTTTATCTCGATATTTTTCTCGTGATGGTTTACACCATGTCAAAGGAAGCCCGGGAAAACAATGGGCGGAGCTCCGCTGAGGGGAGGGAGGATAGGGGCATGAAGGGTCTAAGCTATCGCTGCGGGGAAGCGAAAACGCCGCTGCTCTACGAAACCATCGGCGAGCACTTCGATCGCATGGCAGAGGCGCATTGCGATCGGGAGGCGCTTGTCGTCGCCCACCAGGGGATTCGGTGGACCTACGGTGCTTACCACGCGCAGGTGGAGGCCCTGGCTACGGGGCTCTTAGCCCTGGGCTTAGGCCCTGGGGACCGCATCGGCATCTGGGCGCCGAATTGCGCTGAGTGGTGCCTAACCCAGCTTGCCACGGCAAAGATCGGCGCCATCATGGTGTGCATCAACCCGGCCTATCGGGTTCATGAACTTGAGTACGCCCTCACCAAGGTCGGCTGTAAGGCCATTATTGCCGCGGAGCGCTTTAAGACCAGCGACTACCTCGGCATGTTGGAAACGCTGGCCCCGGAGCTCGCGCGCTGCGCCCCGGGGGCGCTCAAGAGCGCAACGCTTCCCGAGCTTGAGATTGTCATTCGCCTGGGCGAGGGCGCGACGCCGGGCATGCTGAACTTCCCCGCGGTCTGCGCCCTGGGCGGGGAGGGGGAGCGCGCCATGCTCGCTGCCCTTGCGCCCACCCTGAGCCCCGATGATCCCATCAATATTCAATTCACCAGCGGCACCACGGGCAATCCCAAGGGCGCGACCCTCACCCATTTCAATATCTTGAACAACGGCGCCCAGGTCGGGGCTGGGCAGAACCTCACGGCGGAGGACCGGGTCTGCATTCCCGTACCCCTTTACCACTGCTTTGGCATGGTCATGGGCATGCTCGGGGTGCTGACCCATGGCGCCACGGCGGTGCTGCCCAGCGACGCCTTTGAGGCGGAGACCGTCCTTCGGGTGGTAGAAAACGAGCGCTGCACGTCGCTCTACGGCGTGCCGACCATGTTCGTGGGCATGCTCGAGGCGCCCAGGTTTTCTACCTTCGATCTGAGCTCCCTTCGCACGGGGATCATGGCCGGCGCGCTGTGCCCGGTGGAGGTCATGAAGCGGGCGAACCACGATATGCACATGGGGGAAGTCATCATTTGCTACGGGCAAACAGAGACCAGCCCGGTGAATCATATGACGGCAATTGATGCGCCCTTCGAAAAGCGGGTCTCCACCGTTGGCCAGTGCGGCCCCCATCAAGAGGTGAAGATCATCGATGAGGAGGGCCGGGTGGTTCCCCTTGGCGCGAAGGGGGAGCTGTGCTGCCGAGGCTACTCCGTCATGCGGGGCTATTGGGGTGATGAGGAACGGACCGCGGAAACCATTGATGAAGCGGGGTGGCTCCACAGCGGCGATCTCGCGGTCATGGATGAGGAAGGCTACGTTCAGATCGTCGGCCGCCTAAAGGACATGATCATTCGCGGCGGTGAGAACATTTATCCCAAGGAAGTGGAGGAGTTCCTCTACACCCACCCCGCCATTCAGGAGGCGCAGGTCTTTGGCGTGCCCGATCCAAAGTTTGGGGAACAGGTGGCGGTGTGGATCCAGCTGCGGGAGGGGGCAACGCTGACGGAGGAGGAGGTACGCAGCTTCTGCGCCGAGCGCATCGCCCACTTCAAGGTGCCGAAGTACATCGCCTTTGTGGATGCTTTCCCCATGACGGTGACGGGGAAGATCCAGAAGTTTGTGATGCGCGACGCGCTTGTGGCTGAGCTTGGCCTAAGCGCCTAGGGGGGCGCCTTCGGTGGCTGGGTCCCCCGCAAGGCGCGAGTGGGTCATCACCCGGGGCTCGGAAAAATCCCAGGGCTGGGCCCGATGAAGAAGGCGTCGGTTGTCCCAAAGCACCACGTCCCCGGCGCTCCAGCGGTGCTCCACTACCCGTTCCGGCGCGGCCACAGCGTGGTCGAGTAGGGCGCTAATGAACGCCAGGGCAGCATCGTTTTCCAGGCCCTCGATGGCGTAGGCGTGACGGCCCACGGCAAGGCTCTTTCGTCCCGTCTCGGGGTGAACCTTCACCAGGGGGCGTAGGGGGCTACCGGCGACATCTAGCCCGTAGCCCATGTACTCGCTCCCCTCTGCCTTCGTGCTTTCCCCGAGGCGTCGCTGGCTTTCCACCAGCGAGTGGTAAGCCCGCAGGGTCTCGCAGCGAGCCTGGAGCGTGGGATCCAGCGCCTCCCAGGCCGCTTCCAGATCAGCGAAGGCCGTCTCGCCCCGGGTCTTGGGCACGATCTGGGCACTGAATACCGCGCCCTTGGCCTGCACCGGCATGTAGGTGTTGTCCTGATGCCATTCCATATTGCCGCGGATGATTTTCATCATGTCGTCGTCCGGGGCGTCCCGGAGCGTGCCGTCGGCGCGGAGGTTGCTGATAGGGGCGGCCTCAAGGCCCGGGACCAGGGGCCCAAGGCGCTCAGCGAAGGTGATTTGCTCACTACGGCGTAAGTGCTGCTCGGGGAAGATCAGCAGGCCGTGGCGTAGCCAGGCCTTATGCAGCGCGGCAAAGGCGTCGTCGGACAAGGTCGCTAGGGGCAACCCGCGCACCACCGCGCCGAAGGTCTTCCCCACAAGGGGCTGAAGGTTCATCGATATCACGCCTCCCCGCGTAACTTTGAAGGAAACGCTACGCCCCGGCGCCCGCCCTGCCAAGGCCCGGGTGGACAGGGCCTTCCTGGCGCGCTATCCCTAGGGTCCGGGAAAGGGGAGCGGACGATGACGGAAAGAATCAGTGCAGCGGCCCATGCTGAGGCCATGGCGACCTACGCAGCGGCAGGACTCCAGCGAGCGAAGGCCCTAGGAAATCGCGGGCCCTTGCGCCTGGGGCGCAATGGGCGGCTGGCCCCGGAGATTCTCGAGGCTTACGAGCGTACGGGCTTTTACGTCTTTGAAAACGTCATTGCGCGCCCCCGTGGATAACGGGGCGAAGGTAGATCGGCACGGACGCCCCGCCTACGGCCAGGAATTCGCTCGTCCGGTCTTTTCCTTGATTCGTCCTTTGGTGGATCCCTGGGGCGGGACCGCAGCCCTCGGCGGTCGCCACCCCGTCAAAATGCGCCAGCCGACCTTCATTGATGAGGCCGCCCCCAAGGTCGTGTTCCTCATGACCGGCATGTGCCAAACCATGGCCAGCGGCCTACGCCTCTATGGCCACCCCAAGCTCCTTGCCGTCGCTGCGTCCATCAATGGCGATGACTTTGTCCCTTACAACGATGCGATCTTTATCAAGCAGCCGGGGCAGGGGGGCGCGGTGTCCTGGCATCAGGATGGGGTCACGCACTGGGACAATCCGGCCTGGGACCCAGGTATTCACGGCTTTAACTTCCAGGTGCAGCTTTACGACACCTCGGCGGCGAGCTGCCTCTGGGTGGTGCCTGGGAGTCACCGGGAAGGAAAAATCGACATCCCGGCTCGCCTTGCGGCCAACGGCGGGGAAGAACAGTTGCCCGATGCCGTGCCCCTGGTTTGCCGGGCTGGCGACGTCACCATCGCGAATCGTCAAGCCCTGCACGGCTCCTTCGCCAACACCTCCCCTGACTTTCGCGCGTCGTTGACCTTTGGCTTTCACCGCCGGGCTTCCGTGCTCGGCGCGAAGGGGGCGCTCAGCGAAGAGGGGTCGGTGATCTACGATGAGGCTCGCATTGAGGCGCGCTCTAAGGTGGTTGCCGTCGCCATCGACGCCAGGGCTCAGCATTATCCGGAAGAACCTCGCTTCCCCTATGCGCCCTTCGCTGGGCGGGAGGCGGAGCTCGCCCTTACGCCGGAGAATTGGGAGCGAATCATTCGGGATTACAACCTGAATGATCTATCCATCTAGGGCTGGGGGACCAGCGCCTTGCGGTGACTAACCTTGGTTTCTCCCTGGACCGGTTGATAGCCCAGGGCCTCGTAAAAGGCGCCAGCCCTTGAAGCTTGGGTGAACAATTGGAGCATGGGGAAGACGCCCCGGGCGCGAGCCTCCAAGGCTTCGACCAAGCTCCGGCCAAGGCCCTGGCTTCGAAGCGAAGGCAGCACGTACAGATGGCGAAGCCGACCGACAAGGCAACTTGGGAAATAGGGGTCTCGGTTTAGACCGCCAACGCCAAGGAGTTCTTCCCGATCCCAGAGCGTCAGCAGCACCTCTCCGGGACGGTCGAAGCGATTGGTTCCGCTCTCAAAGTTTCGAGCAAGCGTGGTCAGTGCCTGAAAGCCCTCGGCTTCGGCGCTCTCGATCAGCTTGGGAAAGGCCCCGGGAAGCTCCGTGATGGGGACGATGATCACCGTGTGTTCTCTACCGTCCTCACCGCCCCATCGCGCCGGGGGTCGGCGGCGCCGACCCAGCGTCCCCCTTCCCAGGCGATGGCATGAACGCCGCCGAAGTAGGGGTCAAGATAGCTGTCTGAGACGCCGTAGCGCGGCCGCTCGAGGGAAAAACCCGCCCGCACGAGGCCTGCAAGAAGCGCCTGGGAAAGCGCGGGCCCTTCGATAAAGGCGGCGTTTTTTGGCGTACCGTGCACTCGATAGGCGCCGACCGCTTCCTTAAGGTTTCTGGACAGGTCTAGCCAATGGCTCGTCACCTGGGCGACGGCAGAAATAATGCGCTCGCTGCCCGGGCTTCCTAGGACCAGGAGGGGCTGGTCAGCCTCGCTCACAATGGTGCCCGTCATGGAGGAAAGCACCATTTCCCTAGGCTTTAGCACATAGGGACTGCCGTCGTCCTCAAGGCGAAATCCCTGCATGTAATTGTTGTACAGGAAACCAAGGGTGGGGTGGGCGACCTTGGCTCCGAAGTAGCTATCGATGCTTTGGGTTACGGCCACGACCCAGCCCTGATCGTCCACCACGGAGAAGTGCGTGGTCTCCCCCTTCTCGGACCAAAGGCGGGCCGCTTCCGCCTCGGAGATCTTTTTCGCGATGTCTTCCCCGTAGTTCGTGAAGCTTGGCACGGGGTCGCGGGCCCGGGTGCCGTGGGCAAGGCGCATGGCTTCAAGCAGCTGCAGTTGCCGGGGCGCCCCCGGTTGCTGTCGCGGCTCCAAGGGCATTTGCTCAAGCACCTTCATCAGCTGCAGGAGGACCCAGCCGCCGAAGGGCGGAGGCAGGGTGGCGATTTCGTAGCCGCGATAGGTAGCCCGTAGGGGCTCAACGATGGCGGGCTCGGGGAAGGCCGCGAGATCCTCGGCGGTGATCCAGCCGCCATTGGCCGCCATGTCCTCGGCAATGGCCTGAGCGATAGCGCCGCGATAGAAGTCCTCCGCTCCGGCCTCGGCCAAACGCCGAAGCGTCTGGGCCAGCACGGGCTGGCGGAAGCGGTCCCCGGCGATCCAGGGCCGCCCTTCGGGATGGAGGAACAGGCGCCGGGCGGCGTCCTGCTCTGCTAAGGCGGCCCCGTAGAACTGGAAGGCCCGGGCGCGAAAAGGTCCCAGGATCACGCCATCATCGGCCAGGGCCGCGGCGGGGGTGACCAGCTCGGCCCAGCTGAAGGCGCCACTGCCGTAGCGGCGAAGCGCAAGGTCAAGAACCTTGGGGGTTGAGGGAACGGAGGCGGCGCTATGCCCCCGCCGGAGCTGGGCTGTCGTGACCTGGGCGGGGAGCGCCGCCGGGGACCAGGTGGTCCCATGGATCACCTCCGTGACGCCGGAAGGGCTGCGCACGAGCATGACCGTCTGTCCGGCCAGCCCCGACCCCGCGGGTTCGCTAACCCCTAGCGCGAGGGAGATGGCAATGGCCGCATCCACCGCATTGCCACCTTGCTCGAGCACCGCAGCGCCGATGGTCGTGGCTTCCGGAGTGGCGCTGCTCACCACGCCCCCTGCTCGGGCAGGGGTGCTCAAACTCAGTAGGAGCGCCAGGGTCAGGGTGAGGGAAGCTCTCATCATGCGGTGCGGACTCCTAGAAAAGCCTCGATGGCATCGGCGCCGGCGTGCAGGCGGGGAAAGAGGTCGTCTGAAGCGGTCCCCTTGCCAAAGCGCTCCAGCACCTCGGCGCCATCGTAATCCACGGAAGCGACGCGAAGGGTCAGGCTTTCCGCCGCCATCCCGAAGTCTTCCCCGGGAAGGGTAGCGACACCCGCATCCCTGAGCAGAGCCTCCGCCAGGGCAGCTCCGGTGGTGATCCCCCGGTCCGCAAGGATCTCCCGGTGAGCTTCGAAGTCGGGAAAGAGGTAGAAGGCGCCCTCGGGGCGGGGGCAAAGGAGTCCCAGGGTCTGGAAGCGCTCGAAGAGATAGGTGCTTGCCGAGCGATGAATCGCCGTGGTCGTTTCGACGAACGCTGCGATTTCCGGCCCATAGGCAAAGGCGGGAAGGGCGCCATGCTGGATGGGGGCGGAAACGGCGCTGAAGGTTTCGCTGATCATGGCGCGAAGGGGCGCCATGAGCGCCCCGAGGGCATCGGGCACCGCGGCCAGGCCCAGACGCCATCCCCCCGCTGCGAAGGCCTTCGATAGCCCGGTGGTGATGATCGTTTGCGAGGGGAGGACGGTCGCCATGGAAGGGGCCGGGCCCCCGACGAAGGTGACGAGGCCATAAATCTCATCAGAGAGTACGACCACCCCTTCCCGTTCGCAAACCTCGGCAAGGCCCTCGAGGTCCTCTGGGCTGTAGACAGTCCCGGTGGGGTTGCCCGGGCTATTCAAAATGAGGGTTTTCGGCCCAGGGTGCGCCCTGCAGGCCTGGGCGAGCGTTTCCGGGGCTAGGCGATAGCCCCTCTCCCGGGACGTTTCCAGGGGAACAAAGGGTTTCCCCAGCAGGGCAGCCTGGGGCGCGTAGCTCACCCAGGCGGGCACGGGCACCAGCACCGGGCCGGCAAGGATGGCCAGCAGATCGAAGAGGAGCTCCTTGCTTCCTGGGCCGACGAGAATATTGGCGGCATGCAGCTCATGGCCCTGGCGGCGCAGGAAGGCGGCCGCAGCCTCCCGTAGTTCGGGAAGGCCTTCACCGGGTAGATAGGCCTTTTCTCCGGCGTGTGCCTTGAGCGCCTCGACCATGGAGGGCGGTACGGGGAAGGGGGACTCCCCAAAGCCAAGGTGGCAGACCAGGTGACCTGCTTGCCGCAGCGCGCGAGCGCGCTGATTGATAGCGAGGGTGGCGGATTCCTTGACGGCTAAAAAGCGAGGGTTAAGGCGATCCATCAGTTGGCCCCATCGGCGCGGCGGGCCCGCGGCCCGATGGCTGAGCATAGGGCGAAAAAGCTTAGAGCGCCTAGAGTCTGAAAAGCCCTGGATCTGAAAGGCTTCGGAAAAGCCTTGGGGCTCCGAGAGGAGCCCCTGTGCACAGCTTAGGCGCTAAAGCGCAGAAGCGCTTCCCGGGCACCGCCGGCGCCACCGAGGAAGTGGCGCAGATACTCCTCGTAGGAGCCCATCCACATCCCTTGGGAGCGCTCCCGCCCCGCTTCCACGTCGGTCTTCGTGGTCTTCATGTACCAGTTGTTACAGCGCAGCCAAACCTTGCCGTCGGCGCTGGCGTTGCAGCGGCTGGTCCAATCGACCACGGCCTCCGCGGTGGGTTCCACTTCCTGGGTGCCCTTCGCCTTCATGCTCGCGACGAGCTCGGCGATGTACTTGCCTTGCTCCTCGCACAGCAGGGTGACGTTGGTCACCGGGTTCAAGCTTTGGGGGCCGATCATCATGTAGAAGTTCGGCATATCCGCGACGTGCACGCCCCAAAGGGATTGGGGACGGGTCATCTGCCAGTTGTTTTCCGCATTGGCACCGTAGCGGTCGGCGAGGGTCACGCCCCCCTTGCCCGACACGGGGAAGGGAATGTGGTTGCTATCGAAGCCTGTGGCGTAGATGAGCACGTCCACGTCATGGCAGGCGCCGCTGGCCATGCGCACCCCGGTCTCCGTGATGGCCTCGACCCCCTGGGGATCATCGACCAGGGTCACGTGGGGCTTGTTATAGGTCGTGTAGTAATCGTCGATGAAAAGCACGCGCTTGCAGAAGAAGGGGTAGTCCGGGGTGAGCTTCTCCGCGAGCACCGGATCCTTCACCTCCCGCTTAATGCGTTCGGCGATGCGAAGGGTATTGGGGTGACCCGGGGCCCATCGTTTTGCCAGTCGATGAAGCGGAGGCTTTCGCTGTAGCCGCCCTTTTTGAACGCCTCGACGATTTCCGGCGGCGTGGGTTCGTCATCCCGGGGCATGCACCAGGTGGCGGAGCGCTGGAAGACCGTTAGCGTTTCTACGTCGTCGACGATGGCTGTGATGACCTGGGCGGCGGAGGCCCCGGTCCCAATAACGCCGACCTTCTTGCCCTTCAGATCAACGTCGTAGTTCCACTGCGCCGTATGGAAGGCCTCCCCCTTAAAGTGGCCGAGGCCGTCGAGCTCGGGCATGCGCGGCGTGGAAAGGGGCCCATTGGCACTGACCACATGCTGGCCCCGGAAGGTCGCCCCCGGCGTGCCGGTTTTCCGATCTTCCGTCTCCACCCGCCAGGCGCCTGGGCCTTCGTAGTGCACCGCGGTGACCTTGGTGGAAAAGTGGATGTGCGACTCAAGGCCGCAGTAGGCCACGAGGCGATCCGTGTACTCGGAGATTTCCCGCTGGCTGACGTACTTCTTCGAGGGAATGAAGCCGATTTCGTCGAGAAGGGGCAGGTAGGCGTAGGAGGGCACATCGCAGGCCGCGCCGGGA
>RGAU01000087.1 GCA_009919975.1 Gammaproteobacteria bacterium | reverse complement strand
GGGCGCCTCAGCCTTGGCATTTGCTTCCCCTTCCGCTTCGCCCTCGTTAGAAGAGGGATCTACCGTGGGCGGGGCGCGGAGGGCGTCCTCCGCCGCCGTGAGCTCGGCCTTGGTGGTCTGCTCTAGCGCCTTGAAGGATTGTTCCGCGCCCTTCAGATCCTCTTGCAGGCGCTTGGCATCTTCCATGATGCGCGCGTTGTGGAGTTCCCGGCGAAGGTCGTCGGCGCCCACTTCCCGCTCGAGCTCGGCTTTTAGCGTATCGAAGCTGCGCCGAGCCGAGCCGACCACCCGGCCCACGGTGCGCAGGACCTCGGGCAGGCGCTCCGGGCCGACGACCAGGAGCAGCACGAGCGCAACGATCAGCAGCTCAGGGAAGCCGATATCGAACATGGCGAGGGCAGATTCCCCTTAGACGGTGTTTTTGGCTTTCTCTTGCTCGCTGGCGGTGCTCGCCTGGGCCTGGCCTTCCAGGACCTCCGGGCTCGCGTCGGCCGCCTTGCCGTCGTCTTCCTTCATGGCCTTGCGGAAGCCCTTGATGGCGCCGCCGAGGTCGCCGCCGAGGTTGCGCAGACGCTTGGTGCCGAAGAGGAGCAGCACGATTGCCAGAATGATCAGTAGTTCGGTAACGCTCAGGCCAAACATGGTCGCTCTCCTATGAGTCTTGGGCCGAGGCCCGCTGGGCCTTCTCGTCGTGGCCCGATACGCCGAAGCGGCGTTGCAGCTCTTCGGCGATATCGTCCGAGCTGAGATCTAGGGATTTCAGCAGCACCAAGCAGTGAAACCAAAGGTCCGCTGCTTCGTGTACCACCGCTTTCCGGTCGCCCCCGGTCGCGCAGTCCTTGGCGGCGATGACGAGCTCCGTGCTCTCCTCCCCGATCTTTTCCAGGATCTTATTCATTCCCTTCGCGTAGAGGCTCGCTACGTAGGAAGACTCCGGGGCCGCCCCGCGGCGTTCCTCAAGAAGGGTATCTAGGGCCTGGAAGATTGGGTGGTTCATGACCTGACTGTTCTGGGGACCTGGGGCGCCAGCATACCCGACTCCCCCTAGGAGTGTCGCCGGGAAAGGATTGTCAGCGCGAGGCCCAGGGCCAGGGTGCCCAAGCCCACGGGCGCGGCGGGGGCGCCGGCGAGCAGCGCCGCGCCGAGCCCCAGCGCTGCCAGGCCCGCGAGCCCTGGCCCCCAGGGGGCGGGCTTCGGTTGGCGAAGGGCTTCGACCTCGCGCTGTAGGGCGGCGATTTTTTCATCCCGGGCCGCCTCTCGTTCGGGCAGGCCCGGTAAGCGTTGCGCGGCCTCAAGCACCGGGGTCAGGGTCCGTCGGAAGCGATTTAAGGGATTCAGCTGGCGGGCGAGCCAGCGCTCCATGAAGGGCTTGGCGGTCTTCCAAAGATCGAGTTCGGGGTATAGCTGGCGTCCAAGGCCCTCGATATTGAGCAAGGTTTTCTGCAGCAGCACCAGCTGGGGCTGCACCGTCATATCAAAGGCCCGGGCCGTATCGAAGAGGGTCAGCAGAAAATGCCCGAAGGAAATCTCCGCCAGGGGCTTTTCGAAGAGCGGTTCGCAGACTTCGCGGATCACGCGCTCAAAGGCCGCTGCGTCCGTATGCGCCGGGACCCACCCGGAGGCAACGTGGAGCCGGGCCACCTCAGCGTAATCCTGATTGAAGAAGGCCAGGAGGTTCCGCGCCAGGTAATCCTGATCAACCTCCGTGAGCGTACCGATGATGGCGCAGTCGATGGCGATGTAGCTTGGGTCCGCGGGGTTCGTGAGGTCCACGAAGATATTGCCCGGGTGCATATCGGCGTGGAAAAAGTTGTCTTCAAAAACTTGGGTAAAGAACGTTTCCACGCCCCGGTTGGCCAGGACCTCAAAGTTCGTCCCCGCGGCCCGAAGGGCTTCGAGATCCCCGATGGGTGTGGCGGTGATGCGCTCGAGGACCAGCACGTCCTCCCGGCACAGGGGCCAGTGCACCTTGGGAACGTAGAGCAGGGGAGAGGCGCGAAAATTCCGGCGAAGCTGGGAGGTATTCGCGGCCTCGGCGAGAAGGTCGAGCTCACCCGTGATGGTGGCCGCGTAGTCCTCGACCACCTCCTGGGGCCGGAGCCTGCGAGCCTCGGGCCAGACCCGGAGCAGGGCCTGGGCAAGGGCGCGCATCAACGCCAGATCGTCAGCGATGGTGCGCTCGATGCCGGGGCGGCGGAGCTTGACCACCACGGCCTCGCCATCCCATAGCCGAGCGCCGTGAACCTGCGCAATGCTCGCGGAAGCTAGGGGCGTGGCTTCGAAGGTTTGGAAGACGGCATCCAGGGGGCCGCCAAGGGCGCCCTCGAGGGTTCGGCGAGCCAGGGTTTCATCGATGGGGGTTACCTGGTCCTGAAGCTTCTTCAGGCTTGCCGCGTAGTCCGGGGTAAGGAGGTCGGGGCGCGAGGACAGCAGCTGGCCAAGCTTCACGAAGATGGGCCCGAGGGCCTCGATGGCTAGGCGGAGTCGCTCCGGTCCCGGGCGACGCCCTGCGGGGAAGAGCGCTAGTAGGGCCAGCAAGATGCGCAGGGGTGCCGGCAGGGCCCCAAGGGGTAGGCCGAGGTCGCGGGGTATTTGGTCGAGGCGGAAGCGCAGGATGACCCAGGCAATGCGCAGGGCGCTGCGCCGCGCCATTCCCGCTGAAGCTTGGGTCACGAGGAACGCCCGCCCTCAAGGCGGCGCAGCCGCGCCGCCGCTCGATCCACGGCAAGGGAAAGATCGTCGGCCTCATCGAAAAATCGTGCGACCTCCTCCGGGGCGGGGAAAAGGCCGCGAGGCCCGCCCGCGGCCCGCCGTAGCTTGGCTGCGCTTTCCCGCGCATGGTGACGACCCCGGCCGAGCAGATCCCGGCCCAGGGCGTCGGCGGCCCCGGCTGCGGCGTCGCCAAAGAGCGCGGCGATGGGGCCGAGTACATCCGGCGGGCTACTCAGTAGGGCCTCGAGGAGGGCCTCAAGGGCCTGGCGATCGCCCTCCACCACCACGGCCCCGGACAATACGGCCCCCTCAATCCCGCGCTCCATAAGCCGTTGCCAGGCGCCCGGGCGCAGGGTGGCCTTGGCCTTCGCCGCGGGCTCTGCCCCGGGGCTCAAAAAGAGCGGGTCCTCCTGGGGTCCGAGGCTCAGCGTAAGCGCCAGGGCAGGAACGGCGCTCTCGAAGGCGAAGCTTGCGGGGGCCAGGCGCTGGAGCGCGCGGGCCGTTTCCGGGGCACTTTTCAAGGCCAGGCGGAGGGCGCCCTCTAGCGCCGCGCACAGGAGTGCGTCCTTCAGGCTTGGCAGGCGCGGGCCCGTGGGGGTTTCGCCGGGGGGCGCCATGCCTATTGCTTGCGCCCCTGGTGAATGGCCGCAATGCCGCCGATCAGATTATGGAATCGCACCGCGCCGAAGCCCGCTTCGCGCATCATTTCAGCCAAGGCTTCCTGCGGCGGATGCATGCGAATGGATTCGTTCAGGTAGCGATAGGCTTCCCGGTCTCCGGCCAGGGCGCCCCCCACCGTGGGCCAGAGGCTCGAGAAGGCGTCGTAGGCCTTTTCCAGAAGGGCGCCCCGGGGCTTCGAGAATTCGAGCACCAAGAGGGGTGCGCCGGGCTTCAGCACCCGATGCAGCTCCCGAAGGGCTTGATCCTTCCGGGTGACGTTACGGAGCCCGAAGGCGATGGTCGCGGCATCGAAACTGTCGTCTCCAAAGGGCAGGGCTTCGCCGTCGGCCAGGGCTGGGTGGATGTTCAGATGGCCCCGGTCGATCATCCGATCCCGGCCAACGATGAGCATGGCTTCGTTAATGTCCGCCAGGATCACCTGCCCCGTGGGCCCCACCCGCTCCGCGAGGAGGGCAGCGACGTCGCCCGTTCCGCCTGCTAGGTCGAGGACCCGATGGCCCGGCCGCACCCCCGCGAGGGTGACCGTGAGTCGCTTCATGAGGCGATGCGTGCCCAGGGACATGAGATCGTTCATGAGGTCGTAGCGGGGCGCCACGGAGCGGAAAACCTCGGCCACCCGGGCGGCCTTTTCCTCGGCTTTTACCCGCTCATAGCCGAAGTCGACGGTGCCGTCGCTTGCGTGTTGATCGTCGGTGGGGGAGGGGGGCGCCATGGTGGTCTCGTTTCGTTGAATAGGGGAGAAGTGTAAACCCTGCGCTGGCAGACCGCCTCCCTTGCCGCCTGCCCTCTAAGCGTCTGGGGTCCAGGCTTTTAGGATGACCGCGGGGAGGCGGGACGCGTTGGCCTGCTTGAGCTCTTGCTCATAAGCGGCCCAATGCCGTTCCTGGCGATCGCCGAGGTCCCGAAGGTAGGTCCAGGTGTACAGACCGCTGTCGTGACCGTCATCGAAGACCAGCCGCAGGGCGTAGCGCCCCACGGGCTCGACGTGAGTGATGGCGACGTACTTTTTCCCCGTCTGCAGGATCCGATCGCCGGCGCCATGGCCTCGGACCTCTGCGGAGGGCGAGAGGACCCGCAGCAGCTCCGCGGGAAGATGGTGGGTTTCATCGTCCCAACGGAGTTCGAGCACCTTCGACTGCTTATGGAGCGTAATGGCCTTGGGCACGGGTGCGGTCATGGAGCCTCCCCCTAAAGAATGTAGCGCGCCAGATCTTCGTCGCCGGCAACGTCCTTGAGTTGGGCATCCACGGCCGCGGCATCAAGGACCAGGGTGCCGTCCGCGGCCGCGGCGCTTGGGTCAAAGGCCACGGGCTCGAGGAGCCGTTCTAGCATGGTGTGAAGACGCCGGGCGCCGATGTTTTCCGTCTGCTCGTTAATCTGCCAAGCCAGCTCCGCGAGGCGGGTGATGGCCTCGTCCGTCAGCGTCAGCGTTACCCCTTCCGTAGCGAGCAGGGCCTGATACTGACGCAGTAGGGAGGCCGAGGGCTCGGTGAGAATGCGGCGGAAATCCTCAGGGGTGAGGGCCTTTAGCTCCACCCGAATGGGCAGGCGGCCCTGTAGCTCGGGGATGAGGTCGCTAGGCCGGGACAGGTGGAAGGCGCCGGACGCGATGAACAGGATGTGGTCCGTGCGCACGGGGCCGTACTTCGTGGTCACCGTGCTCCCTTCGATCAGCGGCAATAGATCCCGCTGGACGCCCTCCCGAGACACATCGGCCTGGGCGCCGTCCCCGCGCCGAGCCACCTTGTCGATTTCGTCGATGAAGACGATGCCCCGGTTCTCCACTGCGTCCACGGTGGCCGAGCGGAGCCGGTCCTCGTTCAGGAGTCGCTGCCCTTCCTCGGCCTCGAGGCGCTTAAGGGCCTCCTTCACCGTGAGCCGTTCGCTCCGGCGCCGGCTTTGCTGGAGACCGGCGAAGAGCCCCTGAAGCTGGGAGGCCATCTCTTCCATGCCCGGGGGCGTCATGAGCTCCGGGGTGCTTTGGGGGGCGGTCAGATCAAGCGTGACCTCCCGCTCGTTGAGCGTGCCTTCCCGCAGCTGCTTGCGCAGGAGCTGGCGGGCGCTGGAATCGCCTCGGCTTTCGCTCTCGCCCCGAGCCGCCGGGAGCAGCGCATCGAGTAGGCGCTGTTCCGCCGCGTCCTGGGCCCGGGGCCGCTGCGCCTCGATTTCCTCCTGTCGCAGCAGCTGGTAGGCGGCCTCGGCAAGATCCCGGATCATGGCGTCCACGTCCCGGCCCACGTAGCCCACCTCGGTGAACTTCGTGGCCTCGACCTTCAAGAAGGGCGCGCGGGCCAGCCTAGCAAGGCGCCGGGCAATCTCCGTTTTACCCACCCCCGTGGGGCCGATCATGAGGATGTTCTTCGGCGTGACCTCTTCCCGGAGCCCCGGCGCCAGCTGCAGCCGGCGCCACCGATTACGGAGGGCGATGGCCACGGCGCGCTTGGCCTCCCCCTGCCCCACGATGTGCTGATCGAGGGCGTGGACGATTTCCCGGGGCGTCATTTCCGTCATGCCGACCCCTCCAGCACTTCCACGGTCAAGCTGTGATTGGTGTAGACGCAGATATCTCCGGCGATATTCAGGGACGCCCGGGCGATGGCCTCGGCGTCGAGGTCGCTGTGGGCTAGAAGGGCGCGGGCGGCTGCGAGGGCGTAGTTGCCACCGGAGCCAATGGCCAGGGCCCCATCTTCTGGCTCCAGCACGTCGCCATTACCGCTAATCAGAAGGGAGGTGTCCCGATCGGCCACGGTCAGAAGGGCCTCGAGGCGGCGTAGGGCGCGGTCTGAGCGCCACTCTCGAGCCATGGCCACCGCGGCGCGCACCAGCTGGCCGCCGTGGCTATCGAGCTGACCCTCGAAGCGCTCAAAAAGGGTGAAGGCGTCCGCCGTACCCCCGGCAAAGCCGGCGAGAATTTGACCCTTATGGAGTCGACGGACCTTGCGTGCGTTGCCTTTCATGACCGTATCCCCGAGGGATACCTGGCCATCACCGGCCATGGCAACGGTGTTGCCCCGGCGCACGGTCAAAATGGTGGTTCCGTGGAATTGTTCCATAGCGATCCTTGCGTAGCGGGTGCGTGCGGGGCCTAGGGCTCGCTGCGCAGCACCAGGGAGTCGATATCTTCCCGGAGGAGGGCCAGCTGGGCGGCCCGGGCCGTCCGGCGGCTTTCGAAGGGGCCCACCAGCACCCGGTGCCAGGTGCCGCCGTCCCGGCGCACGGCGACGGTGCGGGCCGGGAGGTCCTGCAGCAGGATCATGGCCCGGCGCCGATCCGCGTCCTCGGCGCTGCGAAAGGCCCCGGCCTGAAGGAGATACTCGCCAACCTCTTCAGGCTTTGCCTCTCCGTCGAGGTATTCCTCCACGTAGGGCACGAGCACCTCCGCGTCCCGGAGCACTTCCGGGAACTCAAAGCGCACCTCGGGAATGCGCTCCGCCGTGCCGGCCTTGGGTAAGGAGTTCTCAAGGGTGCGCCCCTCGCCCCGAGTGAACAGCAAGGTGAGGGCGATGCCGCAGCATAGCCCGAGCAAAAAGGGGACGCCTCGCCCCCCCTGAGCCGGGGGCGGCGTTTCGATGCGGCGGGCACCCGAAGCGGGGGCATGACGGCGGGATGCGGCTTTAGCCAAGGCCCGGATCCTCCTGTGCTAGGGCCGTCATGATAGCGGGCCCGCTGGGGTCACCGTTAGTAGGTATCGCTGGGATCGATGTCGCAGTGCCAGCGAACCTGCCGGGCAGACGGCAATTTGTCGATCTGGGGCAGGGCGTGGGCGAGGTTCCGATGCAAGGGGGCGCGCTCCGTGCCCTGGAGAAGCAGTTGGCCTCGAAAGCGGCCGCTGCGCCGGGCCATGGGGGCGCGAATCGGACCTAGGGTGCTTTGGGCCTCCGCCCCCGGGGCGGCGAGCAAGGCGGCCTTGGCCTCCGTGAGGAAGCGCTCCACCGGCGCCCACTGAGGGGCTTCGGCGCGAAGCAGGGCCAAGGGGGCGAAGGGGGGCAGGCCCAGCAGGGCGCGCTCTTCCAAGGCGACCTCGGCGAAGGCGTCATAGCCCTGGGTCACCACCGCCTGCAGGAGGGGATGCTCCGGGTCATGGGTTTGGATCAGGACGGTGCCGGGCGCCTGCTCCCGCCCCGCTCGCCCTGCCACTTGCACAAGAAGTTGGGCGAGCCGCTCCGGCGCGCGAAAGTCGGCACTAAAGAGGCCGCTATCGCCGTCGACGATCACCACCAGCTCTACCCGAGGGAAGTGATGGCCCTTGGCGAGCATTTGCGTGCCCAGAAGCAGCGCCCCGGGGGTATGAGCGATGGCCTCAAGCTCCGCCTCCAGCCTCGCCATGCTGCGGACCTTATCCCGGTCTAGGCGAAGAATGGGCGTTCCCGGGAAGCGTTGCTGGAGCAAGCTTTCCGCCCGCTGCGTGCCCTGGCCCACGGGCATGGGGCTGCGCTCCTTGCAGCTGGGGCAGACGCCGGGGATAGGCTGGCTGCGGTCACAGTGATGGCAGCGGAGCCTTGCTGGGTCCCGGTGCACGGTCATGCGGGCGTCGCAGCGATCGCAATCCGCAAGCCAGCCGCAGGCGTGGCATCGCAGCGCCGGCGCATAGCCCCGGCGGTTCAGAAAGACCAGCGCCTGAGCGCCCCGGGTCAGGGTCTCGGAAAGGGCGTCGAGGGTTGGTTGGGCAAAGCCTTCCGGGGCCGCGTGCTTGCGCAGATCCACAAAGCGCTGCGTGGGCGCCTGAGCCTTGCCGGCGCGGTGGCGCAGGTGAAGGTGGCCATAGCGCCCTTGTCGCGCATTTTCGAGGGTTTCTAGGGAGGGGGTGGCGGATCCCAGCACCACGGGGCAGCCCTGGAGCGCTCCCCGCTTCACGGCCACGTCCCGGGCCGAATAGCGGACCCCGTCCTGTTGCTTATAACTGTCGTCGTGCTCCTCATCGACGATAATCAGGCCCAGGGCAGGGAGGGGCGCGAAAAGGCTTGAGCGGGTACCCAGGAGCACCATCGGCGTGCCGCTGCGGCCTGCCTCCCAGCGCCGGTTGCGAAGTCCCGGTGCCATGCCCGAATGTAGGGTATGGACGGGGGCGCTCAGGCGGGCCGCCAAGCGCTGTGCGGTCTGGGGGGTCAGGCCAATTTCCGGAACCAGCACCAGCACCTGCTGTCCCGCCTCCAACACTCGCTCCATCACCTGGAGGTAAACCTCGGTCTTTCCCGAACCCGTGATGCCCTGAAGGAGGGTCGTGCGAAAGCTGCCCAGGCCCGCGGCGAGCGTGGCCACGGCTTCCGCCTGCTCGGCATGGAGCAGGGGCGCGGGTGCCGGTGTTGCGGGCGTACTCGCATCGCAGGGCTCAAGCCAGCCCCGTTGCAGAAGGGTCCGTAGGGTCGTGGCCGTGTGTCCCGCCGCAAGCAGCTCGGCGCGGCGCCGGGGCCCGGCGCCGAGGGCCCGGAGGGCGGCTTGCTGAGCCGGGGCTCGGGCAAGGCCGGGAGGCCTCTGGTCCTCCGCGAGGGCTGTGAGCAGGGCGCTGCCCTCGGCGGTCAGGCAAAGGGCGTCAGTACGGGCTTGCGTGCTCTGCTCTTGGCGCCGCGCCTCGGGGGGTAGAAAGAGGCGCAGCGCCTCCCCAAGGGGGGCGTGATAGTACTGGGCCAGCCAGCGGCCGAGGGCCAGCTGGGTGGGATCCAGGAGCGGCGCCGCATCTAGACGCTCGCTGATGGGCTTAAGGGCCCGATCCGTCGGCTCTGGCAGGGTTTCAAGCGCGATGCCGAGGACGCTCCGGGCGCCCAGGGGAACGCGTACCCGGGTTCCTGGAGGGGGAGGCGACGGCTGTCCGTCGAGGCCATAGGTCAGCGCGCCCCGGAAGGGGCCGGGTACGGCCACGGCGAGGGCAAGGCACCTTTTTTCGGGACCACGGTCCCTGACTGGCCCAGCGCAGCGGCGCTGGGTGAACGCTCCGGCGAGGCAGGATACAACATGAAGGCGGACATCCATCCAAAGTATGAAATGGTGACCATGAAGTGCAGCTGTGGCGCGGAATACGCTACCCGGTCCACCCTTTGCCAAGATTTCCAGGTCGACGTCTGTATGGCCTGCCACCCTTTTTACACGGGTAAGCAGAAGATGGTCGACAAGGGCGGGCGCGTCGAGAAGTTCCGCCAGCGTTTCGGCGCTCGGTCCGCTCGCTAAGGCCGCGGTGGCTTCGGAGCGCCCCCCAGGGCGCTTCGCGGCGTCCGTTTTCGCCGTCCTCTCTCCTCCCCGCGGTCCCTTGGCCTTCGGGTTCAGCATCAATTCAGACCCAAAGCTCAGGCTAGGCTCATGCCGACCCTAAGACGCTTTACTATGACACGATCCGGTTCCCTCGCCGCCTGCGTATTTCTGCTCCTTGGGCTCGCTAGCGGCGCCTGGGCCCGCTCCGATGGGGAAAAGGCGCTGGCCGAGTT